>JBGPAW010000159.1:0-8294 GCA_041480905.1 Phycisphaerae bacterium | reverse complement strand
GGCTGATCGTTGTGGGCGCAGGGGGCGAGCCGTCCGGCATCGACCACCTGGCGGAGGAAGTCGCGTGAAACGGGGTCGTTGGTGTACTTACGGACGCTGCGCCGCTGGGCAATCGCTGCGAAGGTGTCCATGAACAAGCTCCGGGCTGATGACCTCCCCATCAAGATTATCGACGCAAAGTGGACATTCGACAATCGCTTCCGCATAATTCGATGATGAGCAGGGCGCGGCGTTCTTCGCCGACCCGCCCCGTGCCCGTGGGGGGATCCGATGCCGGACAAAAACATGCCGATCGAGGATACAGCCGCCCGACCGAGGGGTAGGGGGCGGACCCTGCTCTTGGCCGTCATAGTCCTCGCCGCCGGGCTGGGCGTGTGGCAGTCGTGGGACGTGTGGTTCAAGTCCGACCCGACCCGGCCGGCAGTCCTCGGCGAGCTGGTCCACCCCGGCGCCGCCGCCGCTTATAACGTGCTCCTGGTCACCCTGGACACCACCCGCCCGGATCATCTGGGCTGTTATGGGTATAAGAAGATCAAGACGCCGGCCATTGATTCCCTGCTCGAGCACGGCGTCCGCTTCGACGACGCCGTCACGTGCGTCCCCATCACGCTTCCCTCCCATGCTTCGATCCTTACGGGTCTCTACCCGTTTCGCCACGGCGTTCACAACAACGGTACGTACCGACTGCCCGAATCCTTCACGACCCTGGCGGAGATTCTCCAGGAAGCCGGATATGACACGGCCGCTTTCGTCTCTTGCTTCGTGCTCGATGAGCGTTACGGTCTGGCCCAGGGTTTCACCACCTATAACTTCGCGGCTTCGCCCGGCGGACGCCGCGGCGCCAACTCCCTGGGCAACGAGCGCAACGCCACCGACGTGACCACGGCGGCCCTGGATTGGCTCGAGTCGCGTCCGGGCTCCGGCGGAGGTTCCGCGTGGTTCCTCTGGCTCCACTACTTTGACCCTCACTTTCCTTACGAATCGCCGCTCGGCGGTCTCCCGGAGTACCAGCAGCGCCCCTATGACGCGGAGATCGCCTACCTCGACCTGCAGTTCCGTCGAATCCTCCGGGCCCTCGACGATCGGCAACTGCGGCAGCGCACCCTGATCGTGCTCACCACCGACCACGGTGAAGGCCTCGGCGAGCACGGCGAGCCGACGCACGCCTACTTCATCTACGATTCGACCGTGCGCGTCGCGCTCCTCCTCTCATGCCCGACTCTTTTTGACCGCGCGTATCGGGTCAGCGATCGCGCCGTAGCCACCGTTGACCTCGTTCCCACCCTCGAAGACCTCTTGGGGCTGCCGCGCTCGCTCAACTTAGACGGCCAGAGCCTCCTGACCGCTCCGGCGGACCCGGACCGCGCCGTGTACGTCGAGTCCGTTGAACTGAACGAGGCCATGGGTTGTACCCCTCTCCTCGGACTACGCCGTCACCGCGACAAGTACATCCAAGCTCCCGCGCCCGAGTACTTTGATCTCCGGCGCGACGCGCGCGAGCTTGACAACCTCTTCACCGCCGGGGTCACGCCCGCCGCCGCGTTGCAGGGGCAACTGGCCCGGCTCTTGCGCAAAGCCGGCGCAGAGCAGAGCACCGACGCGGCGCTCGCCCCGACGCCGGACGAGATCCGGCGCCTCGCCTCGCTCGGGTATGCTGCGGGAGGTCACCGCCCGTCCTCCGCCGAGCCTTGCGACCCCAAAGACGTTCAACCGTTGCTCAAAGGTTGGGACGAACTGCTCGTGGTTTTCGACCGCGGGGACTTCGCCCAAGCGCTGCCGATCGCCGAAGGACTCCTCGCCGAGCGCCCCGAGTGGGAGAACGCCGTCCAGGCGGTGGCTGATTGCCAAGAGCGCCTCGGCCGCCCCGGCGCCGCTCTGGCCGCGCTGGAGCGTTTCGCGGAGCATCATCCCTCGGCGGACGTCTATATGCACATGGCGGAAATCCTTGCTGCGCAACGACGCTGGGACGAGTCCGAAGCCAAGCTGCGCCTCGTCGAACAGCACGACCCCAAACGCGGGGCCATATTCATGATGCGGGGCGACCGGCGCGTCAGCGAGGGACGATATCAGGAAGCGGTGAGACTGTACGAACGGGCCATCGCCCTCGACCCCGTGCGTTGCAGGTCGGAGGTCCATGATAAGCTCGCCGCCGCCAAGGCGCATCTCGATGACGTGAGCCGCAAAGAGAATTGAGCATACGGAACGGGAACAGGAGGAAACAGAGATAACGGAGAAAGCGGTCTCTCTGTTCCCTCCGTTACCTCCTGTTCATGAATTGAGGGACACAACTATGCATCCCCTATTCGAGAAGGCATCCGGTCTTACTGAATCCATCATTGGTGGAGCGATCGAAGTCCATCGGAACAAGGGTCTGGGCCTGATCGAGTCCATCTACGAGTGGTGTCTCGTGAAGGAACTGGAACTCCGGCGGCTGGCCTGCGTCGGCCAGAAAGCCGTGATGGTTGAATACAAGGGGTTCACGAAAGAAGAGCCCCTGCGTTTCGATGTGCTGGTGGAGGGCTGTGTGCTGGTTGAAGTGAAGGCGGTCCAGGAGGTCCTGCCCATCCACAAGGCCCAACTCCTGAGCTACATGAAGCTGCTGGACATCCCCATCGGTCTGCTCATCAACTTCCACGAGCTGAAGCTCAGTGACGGGGTGACCCGCCTGATTCTGCCCGGAGCCAACCAATGACAAAGCTCCCGCCGACGATTCCTCGCGAGAGGGAGACGTAGAAGCTGGAACAGGAGGAAACAGAGGTAACGGAGGAAGCGAGCGGAGGAGGCCGTCTCAAGATGGGGTTGGGGGAGCGCTTACTTCCCTCTGTTCTCTCTGTTACCTCCTGTTCATGGACCGAGGGACATACAAAATGAGAACGGGAACAGGAGGAAACAGAGGAAACGGAGAAAGCGGTCTCTCTGATCCCTCCGTTACCTCCTGTTCATGGGTGCAAAAACCCGAACGGAAGGTGCGGATGCTATCCGTTATTCCTTGTCGGGCCCTTGGGTTTTCTTGGCGAAGATTGGGGTAGGATCTCCGCCCATCCACGCGGCGCGCAAAAAGAAGCAGGACCGACCACGTGGATCGGTCCTGCTGATGGTTTGCCTAAAGGCAAATCAACCTCTTACCTGCACCTCCTAGCGACGGCGAAGGATCGCCAGGCCGCCCAGGGCCAGCAACACCAGAGCGCTGGGCTCCGGGGTCTGGATCAGGGTCAGCGGCTGGAAGGTCTCATAGTTGTGATACGGATTCCAATCCGCAGCCAGATCGCCCGAGTTGCCCTGGCCGATCTTGAATTGCGAGTGGCCGTTGATGGGCGTCTGCCACCTGTGGGTCCACGGGGAGGTCCCTTGCCTCACGCTCGGCGACGGCGCAATCGCGCTGAAACTGATGTACGTGATCGCGCTGGGACCTGCGCAGTGGATGGTGATCGAACCGAGCACGATCGATCCCGAGGCGGCCGGCACCTGCACAGCGAAGTCGTTGACGGCAAAGAAGAACCAATCAAGATCGCCGCCGATCGGGTTGGAAACTGCCGTGTTGGCGCCCGGCATGGTGCTGGTCACCCCGGTGACGATCGCATTGGCCGGCACCTGAGCGCTGGCTTCGGTCTCCGGATTGATCGGCTGATGGCCCCACACGTTGATCCGCCCGTCGATGTCGGTCACACCCAGGGCACCCTTGCCCACATCGCTCGCCATCCACGTCCAGACGAGGTCGATGGTCGCATAGTCGGACGGGTTGAGCGTCTTGGTGGGGGACGTTGTATCCGCCCACTTCATGCTCAACATCGCGGCATTAGCGGCCGTCGCCATCAGGCCGACAGCCAAACACATTACGATAACCTTCTTCATCTGCTACTCCTCCTGTAGAAAACTTACCAGATTCTTTCCCAACCGCAGGGTTGGACTCTTCCGCGCTCCTTTCCAGACATCTCTCAGCGGGTTTGGCATGGGATACTTTAGAGAGGTAGGCGAGCGCTTCATTCCTCTCTCATCGGGATCCCACGGTGACGTTTCCTTCCTAGAACTCCTGAATCATCGCCGCACCTGCACCCCCGGGGAAGGGGGTGCAGGCGGGCGGAAAGTCCATACCTTACGGAGCGCAGAAGCCCCAGTTGCTGTTGACGGTGCTGACATCGGCACCGCTGACGCTCCCGCTTTCGTTCACGTCCGCGCGGCAATTCGCGCTGCCCCAGTTACTATTGACCGAGCTGACGTCGGCACCGGAAACGTTCTTGCTGCTGTTCACGTCGCCGACCAGACCCGAGATCACGTACAGCGTCGTCCCCGGCGGGTTGCCGGTCTGCGCGCTCAGGTCGAACTGGTAGGTGGCTCTGTTTTCGAGGGCCGGTGCGAAGAGGCACTTCATGTCGTTGCCCAGAGCGGAGCAGGTCATCGCCGAAGCACCGCTGTAGGCTACGAAGGAGGCCCCACTCGGAGGACAGCTATTGTCCCACATGAGGGTCACGGCTCCGCTCGGAGCACCATCAAAGTGGAATCTCAAATCCCGGATGCGGCCGCTCCGCGGCTCGATGGAGGCGGTGGCCAGGTTCGTCAACGTGCAGACCGTTCCCACGCTGTCGGCGTTGCCGTTGAAGTTGACCCCGCCGCTGATCGGCACACTCGTATGTAACGGATCCAGGACGACGGTCGCCCCCTGGACGGCAAAAACCGGACCGCCCTCGCCGGCTAGGATTACATTCGCAAAGGGCTCCCACAACGTCACGATGTGTCCGACCGTTTCGCTACCCGTGGCCACCGTGATCGGCGTGCCATACGGAACGCCGACGTTCGGGTCCGGGGTTCCGATCGGATAGGGCGGAGGGTTCACGTTGTTGATGGTGTTCTGGGCACCGCCGATCTGGAGCAGGCTGTTGCCTGAGATGGTTCCGCCGTAGCCGGCCGGGTTGGTCAGACCCTGATTCAACACGAATTGGCTCATCCCGGCGGGCGCGGCCGCTTGCGGCATCGGAGCGGTGTTACAGGTGGCGTTGACACCCCAACAGGCCAACCCCTGATTGAGGTCGCCGCTGAGCGTCGCCGTGATGTAGTAATTGCCACCCGGGGCGGGATCATCGTAGATGCCCAAAGTCACCGTGGTCGCCGCGTTCGCGCTCGCCACACACATTAGCCCCCCTACGAGGGCCACACACAAGGCCTTCTTCATCTTCGTTCCTCCATCTGATCAAAGTTATGTTGCGCGATCTTTGATCCGTCGTTATGTTACCCGATCCCCGACCTCTCCGTCAAGGGGTCACTTCCCAAAGTTTCCATGAATTTTTCGCTTAAACGGACGCCCCCAACACCGGTCGCCCGAGACGTGTTGCGGGCATCTTCCTCCTCCAATCGCGGTTCAGTATACCACTCCCCCCCGGCCGGTTCAAGCCGCAAGATGGAAAAATTGGGCCGCCTGATACGCCCAGGTATCCGATTATTCCCCTGCCGATGGGGAAAGGCAAGGCGATTCCAGGGGCGGCTTTCGTCCGATAATTTGTTGGAAATAAATGAGTTAACGATGATTTTACCCCTCAGAGGAGGGCGAGGGGGAGGGCGAGGCTTCGCCGAGCCCTGCGATGAACAGCCTGCCGGGAGGCTCGCCCTCCCACTCCCCGCCGAGTATGATACCGGCCATGACCCCGCTGGGATTCGCCAGGAGCGTGCGCAGCCTCAACCGCGTCCGCCGCATCGCCCAAGTGCTGACGCAGCACGGGTTTGGGCACATCGTGAGCCGGCTCAATCTGGGCCGATATGTCTCGTTTCTGGAACTACGCCGCCCCGCTCCCGCGGAGCCCCCCAGCCCCGGTCAGGTCGGCCTGCGCCTGGCGGCGGTCTGCAACGACCTGGGGCCGACCTTCGTCAAACTCGGCCAATTGCTGACCACCCGCCCGGACCTGGTGCCGCCGGACGCGATCGCCGGCCTGCGCACGTTGCAGGACCGCGTGGAGCCGTTCGACAGCGCCACGGCCATGCGCATCATCGCCGAGGACCTGGGGGCGGAGCCGGGCGCCTGCTTCCGCTCGCTCGGGGAGGCGCCTTTCGCCAGCGGTTCGATCGGCCAAGTGTACCACGCCAGCGCCGCCGACGGCATGGAGGTGGTGGTGAAGGTGAAACGTCCAGGCGTCGAGGAGACCATCCGCCTGGACATGCACATCCTCAGGTGGCTGGCCGACGCCCTGGAAAGGTACGTGCCGGAGATCAAGACGTTCAAGCCGGTCCTGCTGGTCGAGGAATTCGAGGAGGCCATCCTGCGGGAGATGGACTACGTGAACGAGGCGGCGAGCACCGCGCGGTTTTACGAAGCGTTCAAGGAGGACTCGCACATCACCACGCCGCAGGTGCGCTGGGACTTGTGCGGCCCGCGCGTGCTCACGCTCGAGAAGGTCGCCGGGCGAAACGTGGACGCCGTGGTCCGCGACGGCGACGGGAGCATCGACCGCAAGCTGTTGGCCAATCGTCTGGCCGACGCCTACCTGAGACAGTTCTTCGAGTTGGGGCTGTTTCACGCCGATCCGCACCCGGGGAACATCCTGATTTCCCCGCCGGCGGACATCGCCCTGATCGACTTCGGCCAGGTGGGGGTGATCAGCGACGAACTGGCCCATCAGCTCGTGGTGCTGATGGTCGCGGGGTTGGGGCGGGAGCTCGACCTGGTGGTGGATACGCTGGGGGACATGCAGGCCCTCGGCCCCGAGGTGGACCGCGGGCAACTGGCCCGTGGCCTCCGCCGTCTGCTGGACAAGTACTACGGTCTGCCGCTGGGGCGCGTGGACACGCGCAAGTTCTTCGCGGAGGTTTCGGACGTTTTCCGCCGGCACGACGTGACCGTGCCCCGCGAGCTGGTGGTGCTGTGCAAGGCGCTCGCCACCGTGACGGGCGTGGCCCTGCAGCTCGATCCGGCAATCGACCTGGTGGCCATGCTCAAGCCGCGTCTGCGGCGGATGGTGGCGGACCGCTTCGCGCCCAACCGGCTGGCGCGCGGTCTGAGTGTCTCGGCGTGGCACTTGTTCAGCATCCTGCGGACGGCGCCGCGACAACTGCGCACGGCCCTCCAGCGGATCGGGCTGGGACAGTGGCAACTGACCGTCCGGCACGAGAACCTGGACCGCCTGACCAGCGAGATGGACCGTTCGAGCAACCGGCTGGCCGTGTCCATCGTCCTCGCGGGGATCATCGTGGGGAGTTCGGTGGTGGTGAGCACGGAGCGGGAAATGAGCATCTTGCACATCCCCTTGCAGTGGTTCGGTATCTTCGGGTACCTGTTCGCCGGGATCATGGGGATAGGCTTGTTGTGGGCCATCTTCCGCAGCGGGCGGCTGTCGTAACCCCTTGTTTGTCCGATGCGGATTTCCGCTCAACGGAAGGGTTATCGAGAACGTGGGCGGCTGCCAGCAGCGGGCGCATCTGGTCTCGCGTTACAATTACAATGCGATAAATACGGTGGTAATGTAGTGGAACGTCCCATGCTTGGAGGCTAGGGAGCCTCCTCCGGAGGAGGTTCTCGGTCTGCGGACCGGCCCCACGGGTCGCAAGGTGTACCCCCGTTTTGGAGAAGGGCAACCTGATGTTCCCCATCCGCGAAGCGAAATGGCTTGCTCCGCAAGTTCGGTGGTTCGTGGTGGAGGCCCCGCGGGTGGCGGCCAAACACCGCCCGGGCCACTTCGTGATCGTCCGGATCCGGGAGGGAGGCGAGCGCATCCCGCTGACCATCGCGGACTCCAACGCCAAGAGCGGGACCATCACCTTGGTCGTGCAGGTGGTCGGCGCCACCACCGAGCGGCTCTGTGCCCTGGAGGCCGGGGAAGCCATCCTCGACGTGGTGGGGCCGCTGGGCAAGCCGACCGAAATCCACAAGTTCGGGCACGTGGTGCTGGTGGGCGGCGGGGTCGGGACGGCGGTGATCTACCCCCAGGCCGGCGCGCTCAAGGCCGTCGGCAACAAGGTGTCGGCGGTGATCGGCGGACGGAGCAAGCCGTACGTGATTATGGAACGGGAGTTGGGGGAAATCTGCGACGCGGTCCATCCCTGCACCGACGACGGCAGCTATGGGTATCACGGGTTCGTGACGGGCAAACTGCAAGAACTCGTCGACAACGCGGCGGACCCGGTACACGCGGTGCTGACGGCCGGCCCGGTGCCGATGATGAAGAACGTCGCCAAGGTCACCAAGGAGAAGAGGATCCTTACGATCGCGTCGCTCAACCCGATCATGGTGGACGGGACCGGCATGTGCGGCGGCTGCCGTGTGACCGTCGGCGGCAAGCAACGGTTTGCTTGCGTGGACGGACCCGAGTTCG
>JBGPAW010000158.1:0-8313 GCA_041480905.1 Phycisphaerae bacterium | reverse complement strand
GGCGGAGTGTTCGTGATCGAAGCGGTCTCGGTCATCCTCCAGGTGTGGTACTTCAAGTCCACCGGCGGCAAACGCATGTTCCGCTGCGCTCCACTGCACCACCATTATCACCTCAGCGGGTGGACCGAGACCCAGACGGTGACGCGTTTCTGGCTGGTGGCCGCCATGTTCGCGGTGTTCGCCTTGGCCACCGTCAAGCTCCGGTAGAGCAGCTTGCCCCTTACGCCCCTGCCGGAACCGGCGGGGATGTCCGAAATCGAGAAGCGCCGCATTCAGGCCGAAGGAATCTAAAACCCGGTCGGCAGGATGTTGGTGGGACGGTATCCATGGCGGCGAAACGCAAAAGGACCGGAAGAAAGCAAGCGCCCCACGCCATCTCCGCGGATCGAACCAGCCGGCGCGCCGATCTGCCTGCCTCCGCAGAATTCGCCCCGGGGTGGCTCCGCGCCGTGTTGCCCGTCGTGGTCGCGGGGGCTGCGTTCGTAGTCTTCCTTCCGGCGCTCGACGCCGATTTCGTCAATTGGGATGACGACAAGCTGTTCCTCAACAACACGCAGTTCCGGGGCCTAAGCTGGTCGCACCTGACGTGGATGTTCACGACCACCAAGATGGGGCACTGGCAGCCGTTGAGCTGGGTGACGCTCGGGCTGGACTACACGCTCTACGGGATGAAGCCCCGCGGCTATCACTTGACCAACATACTCTTGCACGCGGCGTGCGCGGCGGCGTTTTACTTCCTGGCGCTACGCCTGTTGACGTTGGCAATGAACACCGCTCGCTCGCGCTCGCGGCTCGATTCCCCTTCCCAATCCGCAACCCGCAATCCGCAATCCGCAAGGCCTTCCGCTCCCTTACGGTCGCGGTTCGGGCTGGGGGGGATGGTTGCCCACCTCGCTGCGGCGCTGGCGGCCCTGTTCTTCGCCGTGCACCCGCTGCGGACTGAATCGGTGGCCTGGGTCACCGAGCGGCGCGATCTGCTCTCGGGTCTGTTCTTCATCCTGACCATCACGGTCTATCTCAAATCACGCACGGTGGAGCGGCGCCGGACGCTCTGGTACCTGACGTCCGTCGCCCTCTTCATTCTGTCCGTGCTCTCCAAGGCCTGGGGCATGACCATTCCGGCGGTCCTGATCGTCTTAGACCTCTATCCCCTCCGCCGGCTGGGCGACCGGCTAGGCGATGGGTTTTCGTCGGCGGCGCTACGCGTGGGGGTGGAGAAGGTGCCGTTTGTGGTGATCGCCGCCCTGACGGCCTGGAAGGCCCTTGCCGCGCAAACGGGGCAACTGGCAACGGCGAAGAGCCTGGCGGAACACCCCCTGTCGCACCGTGTCGCCCAGATGGCCTACGGAGCCCTGTTTTACGTCTGGAAGACGCTGATCCCCACCAAATTGATTCCCCTCCACGAACTGACGCCTCACCTGAATCCCTGGGAACCGCGGTTTGTCCTCAGTGCCGTCGTGGTCGTGCTGGCGGTCGTGGGGCTGGTGCTGCTGCGGCGCCGCTGGCCGGCCGGACTCGCCTTGGCCGTT
Source organism: Phycisphaerae bacterium (assembly GCA_041480905.1). GTDB lineage: Bacteria > Planctomycetota > Phycisphaerae > UBA1845 > UBA1845 > JAAEQG01. The sequence goes on along the minus strand of JBGPAW010000158.1, from coordinate 6,784 downwards.
GCTTATCTGGCGATTTACTCGCCGGTCTCGGGCGTGGCCCAGAGCGGCCCGCAATTGGTGAAGGACAGTTACTCTTACTTGTGTTGCCTGTCGTGGGCCGCGTTGTTCGGCGGGGTGTTGCTCTGGTGTTATCGTCGGGGGGGACTGAAACTTCTTATCGCGGCGACGGGCGTGGGTGTGGTCTGGGTGGCGGTGTTGGGCGTGGCGAGTTGGCGCCAGACCGGGATTTGGCGCGATTCCAAGACCTTGTGGACTTACACCTTGAGCGTCGACGACCGCTGCGCCCTGGCCCATAACAACTTGGCCATCCTGTTCAAGCAGGAGGCAAAGTACGATAGTCAGTTGCAGGAGGCCTACGCCCATTACGAACGAGCGCTGGAGCTCGATCCCTCCGATGCGGACACGCATTTCAATTACGCCAACGCTCTGAAAGCCTTGAAGCGTTACGACGAGGCCATCGAACAATACCAGCAGGCGATCGCGCTGCAAAAGGCCGTCAGGCGGCGTCCCGTTCACGAGGAGGCCCACATGAATCTGGGGAACACCTATTACACCTTGAACCGTATCCCCGAGGCCGTCGAGCACCACCTCATCGCCGCCAAGTACCGGCGCGACCCCGAGCTTGACGAGCGGATCGCCCGCGAGCTGCGCGACCTGGGGCGCCTCGCCGAGGCGGAGACGTACTTTCGCCGAGCGCTGGAAAAGCGTCCGGACTATTTCGAGGCCCGCTATGGTCTGGGCCAACTTCTGTTCCAACGCGGAGCCTGCGCCGAGGCCCTGGACCAACTCCGCAAGGCCGTGGCACTCAAGCCGGAGTCCGAGTCCGCCCAGAACACTCTCCGTCGCGCCCAGGTGGAATGCAGGCCGTGAAACCGAGTTCGGCCGGCGGGGGGAAGCTGTCAAACCCCAATAGAAATGTCCGCATGTTCAACCCGATAGAAATGTCCGCTTCTTCCTGCGGAACGGTTTCCTCCAAGGGTGGTCAGACGGTGGACGCCAAGCGGGTTTTGGGGGAAGATCGGCGGCGCCGTCCGGAGGATAGGGCAACGCAGGAGTGCGACCCGAGCCTCGGGCGGTGGCCTTTACGGCAGAGGGCGGCATCTCCCTGAGGGTGGTGCAGCCCTTTTCCTCTGCCGGGAGGCATGGAAGCGATAAACTCCGGGGGGTTTGGGGGGCAGAGCCCCCCAAGCTCTCCTGCAGCCGGACGGGGGCCTTTCCGTTCTCCAGGGGTTTGAAGGGCAAGTAACGCTGCCGGAAACGCATCTTCAGGGAGCCGTCGGCGCGCTTTTCGATGAGGACTTTGCCGCCGCGCAGGCCTGGCCAAGCGGGCGGGAGTAATTGATACACGGCGTTCTCGAAGCGCACCGTGTAATCGTTGGCCACGGTGCGGTGGCTCTGGAGGCTCAGGATGGCCTCCAGGTGGTGTTGGGGGGCTAACGGGCATTTCGCACCGGTAGGTAGAAAAAGGCTGCTTCCTGTGGCATAAGGTGTTTCTTGACAAACGCTTGTGCCAACAAAGGAGGCCGCCTTTATGGCGACAGAGTGTAACCAAACAATCGTTCGCTTTTCACGCCCTCGGACCACGGGAAGTTGTGGCTCGGTTTGACGGAGGCAAGATCACCTCGGACGCCGGGGGGTTGCTGCTCCGCGAGACCGAACGCACCACCGGCATTATGCGGGCCAACGAGCTTCGGTGGTGGTTCTCGTCGGTGGCCGTACCAACGCCTCTTCGCGCAGGTGTACGAACGGCTGGTCCGTGCGACGCCGATCCCGCTGCGCTGCTGACGTGGCGGGTACCGCACGAAGGGTTATAGCGTACCAGTCGACCATGCCCGCGCCGAAGGTATGCGCCCATCGCGGATTCCAGCCGCAAGAATGCGGGCCTTCATGGCGGACGAGAGTCTCTGGGATGCACAGACTACACAAGTCCGCGTTGGCGCAGACTCACTGCCGCTGCGGGCACCAACCCGGACCCCCGAAACCCCAACATCCTCCTACCGGTGAGAAATGCGGGTTAGTGTACAAGTCGGAAGCGCCCGCGCCGGGGGTATGCGCCAATCAACTCGAACAGCGATTCAGGTTGATAGTACCGGATCATGACTCTCGCCTCATACTAAAGCATTGGCGTGGCAAGCATGATTGTCAAGCGTTTGTTAGGTATCCCAAAGCGAGGGGATGTGGCCACGAACTTTGGCAACAAGAGAGAGCGAGGCTCCCGGCGTGCCGAATCACACGGCTCGGCAGGAGCCTCGCCCTCCCGCTTTGCCAAAACCTATGGCCACACCCCAAACGGGGGCGCACGCACTCCACGTTCGCGGGCAGACCGGGTGGGTCGACAACTCGATGGCTCACCGGAGATCGTTAAGGACGGTTTCACCCCCTCGTCGTAGGGCACGCGCACCTCCTGGAGCTGCACACCCTTATGGGCAGGGAGCATCCGCAAAGGCCCGTTGGAAGGCAGCGAAGTCGGCCAGGTCCACGTCGCTGTCGGCGTCGAAGTCTTGGATGCTGCAACCCGGCGGCGGTGTCAGGTTCGGCCCGGCCAGACAGTTCTGAAAGGCATGGAAATCGGCTGGACCGAGAGGACACGCGGCCCCCGGCGCCCAAAGGTCCGGATTACCGCCGGCTGAAGTACACGCGGCGTAGGTCAGCACCTGACATTCCCCACCGGACAGACAGCACGGACCGGTGCACTCGAGTGGCGTATAAGGCCCGGTCGAGAACGAGGGCACAAACATCGGCCCGCCTCGGTCACCATGAATGGAAGTGCGAATCCCCGGCGCACCGGGGGTGCCGGCGTTGACCCACGGATCGGGGACATCGTTGTTCTGCGTCGTGAGCGGTCCGCCGGGCGGGACCAGAAGTTGGTCATGGATCGTCAGGCTTTGGCCGATCACCGGAGCGGCCAGTCCCGCGGCACTCAAGTCCACGGCATCCAGCAGGTTTCCCGCCGCATCCAGGAGCAAGAGGCGCGAACCGTCCGACGCGGAGCAGGCGCCGGCCTGCGGCGCGGAGAACAACAGCTCCCAGTGCTCAGAGGGGATGCGAATGATCTCGGCTTCCCATAGACCCCATTCGCAACGGAACAGGTCCAGGCTGTAGCCCTCCGCACGGGCGTCGGGGGCGATGATCCGCGCCGTTCCCGCAGGTATGGAATGATTAAGCAGGTTGCCTACCGTATTGGACGACAGCGGAGGCGCGGCGTCGAGGCGGCCGAGATTTACGGTGAAGGGCGTCGCATTGTAGACCTCGACGTACTCATAGATGCTCGGGTCGCCGGACGGGAAGTGCATCACCTCCGCGATCACCACGCCGTCGATCTGCCACTGGACCCCCAACTCTTGCGTCGCCGCGGGCGAAACCTGTCCGCCGCCGTCTCGAGCGGTGAAGTCGAAGGCGTCCACTCCGCCGAACCCGGCATTGGGCACGTAGGTCAAGGTCCCATTGACGGCCGTGGGCGTGGTGGTGATGACGCCGGTCGCATGCCGCAGCGTCCCGTGGCTGGGCAGGGCCGTGATGGTGAAGGTGTAGGGCGGTGTCCCGTCGTCGGCACACAAGGCGATCGGACCGGAGTCGGCGTCGGTCCGCTGCATGAGGGCGACTTTGCCGTAAGCCAGAACGCCCCAGTAGGCGGGATTGGCCGCTCCGGGCGTGGCCGCCGTCTGCGGAAGCACGGTCCACGTCCCGCCGTCGGGGAGGCGTTGGAGGCCGTCGTCACCGCCGTCGGCCACGCCGATGTCCGGGAAGGTCATGCCAGCGGCCGGTCCGCCGTTGCCGTCGGTGTTGCCTACAAAGCTGCCCTCATAGGCCAGCAATTGCACGACGACGCCGTTGTGCACCAAAGCCATCCCGTCCGGGGAACCGCCTTGAATCCACCCGCCCGAGGGCGAGGGGATGTCCACGTTGAACACCACGCCCGCCGGACCGATTACCAGATAACCATCTGCGGGCATGACCCCGCCCGGGGCGGTGCCCAGCTCGATGGTCAGGTAAGGCTGGCGCTCGCTCGCCGCGCCGTCGTACATGATGAGCTCCCAGCCGGCCAAGCTCATGCCCGTTTTGGCCGGCTCGTAGAGTTCGACGAAGTCCCGCGTGTCGGTGCCGGACTGATCGTATTCGATTTCGTTGATGACGACCTGCCCCGCCGCGGGCCCCGCGGCCAAAAAGAACAGCGTCAGCACAGTTTGTCCACCCCTCACGGCACTCCTCCGCTCTTTGAGTTTCGAGGCACTCCGTCACAGGACGGTCGGGCGGTCGACGCCCACCGATCGGAGTGCACAGGCTAGTCAATGCTCTGCGAACCCACAAGCCCTTGCGGCCGGGGGCAGCGATTCCGCAGAGTATGGCGACCGCACGTCCACGCGGACTAAAGTCCGCGGCTCGTCACTGCTTTACGCCCTCGACGCTGACGGTGATCTGCACGTCGTCGCTGAGACCGTTGAGCAGGGCGGTCATGCCGAATTCGCTCCGCCGAACGGTGAAGGTGGTCTCAAAGCCCGCGCGGAACTCGCCGCGCATGCCCGGGCCGGCTCCGGTGAGCTCAACCTTTACCGCGATCGACTTGGTCACGCCGTGCAGAGTCAGATCGCCGGTAACGGCCAGTTGGTTGTCGGCGGACCGGGTGACGCCGGTGCTCTTGAACGCGATCTGCGGGTTCTTCTCGGCGTCGAAGAACTTCTCGGAGCGCAGGTCCTTGTCACGGTCCTCGTTGTGGGTGTCGATGCTGGCGGTCTTCAGCCGAACGTCGAAGGAGCACTTGGCCGGGTCGGTCTCGTCGAGGACGAACGTGCCCTCGACCTCGTTGAAGCGGCCGTAGAAGTTCGCCACGTTCAGGTGCTTGATCCGAAATACGTTGGACGAATGGACCGGATCGACCTTGTACGTGCCGGAAGTCAACGGGTTCGCCCGCTCGCCCTTGGGCGTTTCCGTGCCCGCCGGCTTCGGCTTGGTCTCCTGCGCGATAAGCCCGAGGGGGAGGACCACAGCCGCGACCACCGCCGCCGTCCCGAACATCCCAGAGCGTTTCATCAGCGTCTCCCTTCTTTGAAACAAAGACCGAGTTTGCGTGCCAGCCCAGCGTTGGCCCGGAGCATAGTTTGGCCCGAATCGCCCGCGTTGGCAACGGCGGCGGACGGGCTCTTTTTGACGCCACGCATCGGTATCTCTATCATCCCGACGTACTCGGCCTCACGGGGGTGACGTGCGAGCCTCAGCCAACCGTGGGCGCGCGCGTGGCCGTGTGGCGCAGCGAAGAGGACGTCCTCGTTCCCGAGCCGTCCCGGCGTTCCAGGGTGCCGGAGCAGTTCAGCAGGGGATCCGGTCATGCCGCTCCCTGACGGTCGCGGTTCAGACAGAATGGGCCCTATGTGAAGCGTTCCAAGGGTCTCCCGCGACTGGGAGAGGTCTCTTGTGCGACGAGACGTTTGTGCCATCTTAATTGCCGCCGGTCTAGCGCCGCTTGCGGCGGCCAACGGAGATAACCAGGTGACTTCCAGCGCTGAGCACCATCACACCAACCGTCTGATCCACGCGACGAGTCCTTACCTCCAGCAACACGCCCACAACCCGGTGGATTGGTACGAGTGGGGGGAGGAGGTCCTGCAAAAGGCCGTCGCGGAGGACAAGCCGATCTTCCTGAGCATCGGCTATTCCGCATGCCACTGGTGCCACGTCATGGCACATGAGAGCTTTGAGAGCGAGGAGATCGCCGGCGTACTGAACGCGCATTTCGTGTGCATCAAAGTGGACCGGGAAGAGCGGCCGGACCTCGACGAAATCTACATGCACGTGACCCAAGAGATCACCGAGCGCGGGGGCTGGCCGATGAGCCTGTTTCTGACTCCGCAGCGGTTGCCGATCTTCGCTGGGACCTACTTTCCGCCGGAGTCGTTCAAGGCCCTCTGCGAGCGGGTGGCCGAGGCCTGGGAGCACCAGCGGGCCGAAATCGACCAGTATGCCGCTCAGTTCCACGACCACCTGGAGGCGTGGGCCAAAGGCGCGGACCCGGTGGCGGAGGTGCTGCCGGCCGAGAGCGTGGCACGGACGGCGGACCTCATGGTCCAGCACTTCGACCCGGTCCGCGGCGGAATCGGCAACGGCAACAAGTTTCCACCCAACATGGCCATGGAGCTGCTCCTGCGGGTCTATGCTCACACCGGTGAGGCCAGGCTCCTCGAGCCGGTGACGACGACGCTCGACCGGATGGCCAAGGGGGGCATTTACGACCACTTGGGCGGGGGCATCTGCCGCTATGCGACCGATGCGGACTGGTTGGTGCCGCACTTCGAGAAAATGCTGTACGACCAGGCCCTGGTCAGTTCCATCTTTCTGGACGCCTATCAGGTCACCAAGAAAGAGCTGTATGCCCGGCGGGCCGCCGAAATCCTCGATTACGTCATCGCCGACCTGCAATCGCCGGAGGGCGGATTCTACAGCACCCGCGACGCGGACAGCGAAGGTCAAGAGGGTAAGTACTACGTCTGGACCTCCGAGCAGGTGCGCGCGGTGTTGGGCGAGGAAGACGCCGGGCTCTTCTGCTCGTACTACGACGTTACCGAACAGGGCAACTGGGACGAACGGTTCGGCCACGCCCCGCCGGGGCCGAAAAACATCCTGAACGTTCGGCGTGACGGCGAGGTGGTGGCCAAGCTGTACGGTATCGGGGTTGAGGATTTCCGGCGCCGTCTGGGAGGCATGAAGGCCAAGCTGCTCGTGGTCCGGCAGAAGCGCGTCCCCCCGGGGTTGGATGACAAGATTCTGTCCGGCTGGAACGGGCTGATGATCG
>JBGPAW010000157.1:0-8315 GCA_041480905.1 Phycisphaerae bacterium | reverse complement strand
GACATACCCGAGCGGACCCCGGGACCCTTCGACGGCGTCTACTGCTTGGGCAACTCGCTGGCGCTCTGCGCCAACGCCGCGGAGGCTCGACGGGCGGTGCAACATTTCGCCGGCGTCCTGCGTCCAGGCGGGAGGCTGGTCGTGCAGATCCTGAATTTCCCGCCCATGCGCGGCGAATCGCCTTGCGTTCGTGGTCCGCGCGTGGTGGTCCATGACGGAGTCGAATACGTTTCCACGCGGCTCTTCCGCTTCGTCGAGAACACGGTCGAGATCACCAACGTGACCCTCTACAAGAAAGAGGGATGGCAGCAGAGCGTCCACAGCGGCCGCCTGTATCCCATCCGCCCGGAGGAGATGGACGCCTGGTGCATCCACACCGGCCTCCGCGTTGACCAGCGTTTCGGCGGCTACGATCAGTCCCCCTTCGACGCCGCTAGTTCGGTCGATTACCTCCTCATCGCCACGAAGGTCCCCAAACCCTAACCTGCCTTTCTCAGTACGCCGCGAAAGGCGGGCTAAGGACCGAAGTGGTCTCTATCGACTTGTTGACGAATCTGCCCCTGGGGGGTCTTCGGCGTGGAGGATCGCTATATCGTTCGGGTGCCGTAGGTGCGCTGGAGGGCCAGGTCGCGGGCGTCGTGGTAGGCCTTGCCCAGGTTCTTCCAGTCGAGCAGCTCGGAGAGGCGTTCGGTGCGGTTGCGCATCTGGATGCGCTGCCGGCGGTTGAGCCGGCAGAAGCGATACATCATGTCCGCCAGTTGGGCGATGGATTCCGCGGGGCCGACGAAGCGCCGATCGAGAATGTAAATGCCGTGGGCCTCGGGGTCATCCACGTGGCGGTGCATGAAATTGCCGAAGCCGGAGAGGTTGGAGCACACCGAAGGCACGCCCATGACGGTACACTCGGCCGGGGTATAGCCCCAGGGTTCGTAGTAGGAGGGGAAGATGCCCAGGTGGCACCCGCGGACGAATTCGTCGTAATCCAGACCGAACAACGGGTTGGTGGAGGTGATGAACTCCGGGTGGAAGACCACCTTGACGCGGTCCTGACGGTAGTTGTGCAGCCCGCGATGGCGCAGGTGATTGAGAATGGGGTCTTCGGCGTCACCGAGCATGTTGTGGGTCACGATGGGCGGCAGGGTGGAGCGGTTCAGGGCGTAAATCCGCCGCTTGAGCTGCACCGACTCGGCGTCGGTGATGAGCTTGCTGGAGTCGAGCAGTTGGCCGCGGGCCGTCGCCTCAAAGAGACGCTTGCCGATTTCCTCCTTGATGGCGTCGCAGGTCTCGCGCAACTCCTCGATCATGAAATGGCCTTTGAGGGCCTCGACGTTGAAGTTGTTGGTCATGGCGGGCATGATGATGAAGGCCACGACGGTGACCGGGCTGTGCTCCTGACGGAGTCGTTGGTTGAGGCGGTACAAAGCCTCGAGGTACATGTCCACACCCTTGTTGCGATACTCGTAGCGCCCCGAAGTGAAGAAATAGAGCGTGTTGTCGAGGTCGAAGTCGTAGTGCCCGTAGAAGTGCCCCTGGGTGAAGGCGTGGAGGCGCTGCTTGAACCGGGCGTGGAGGTTCTGGAACTCGTGCAGCACGGTGAAGTTGTCCAGCTTCAGCCCGTTGGGCAGGACCACGTCGGGGCGGCGTTTGAGCAGGTGTTCAGCCTCGTAGGCGGTGATCTCGGAAACGGTGGTGAAGACGTGGGCCGCGTGGGTGGCGGCCCGCTCGATGCAGTAGCGATGGTAGATGTTGCGCTTGCCCGATTCGCGGTCCGGTTCCAGCCAGGGGAGCTGGTTGTAGAAATCGACCTGCGAGGCGCAGAGATAGCGCCCGAGCAAAGTGGCATGGGTGGTGAAGATGGTGGCCACCGGGAGGTCGCGCTTGCGGGCCAGCGAGAGGCCCAAGGAGGCGAGCCACTCGTGGAAGTGGGCGATCACCGGCGTCTCCGGCACGTGGCGGGTGAGTTCGGTGAGGAACCATACGACCAGGTTGCCGAACACGATCGCGTCGTTGGTTTCCGGGTCGTCCGGGGGCGTGCCGATGCCTAGCGTTTTCCACAGGGCATACTTCCAATCGTTCAGGTGGTGGTAGCAGGAGCCCAGGTCGAACAGAAGCACCCGGGGATGTCCCTCGACCAGCCAGCGCCCGAAATGCACCCCTACCCCCTGCTGCCGCAAAGTCTCCAGGACCGGCCCCATGATGGGGCCCGGTTCGAGCGGTTCGAACTCGGTGGTGGCCGAGTCGGCTGAGTACGGTCCCACCAGGCAGTAGCGGTCCCCCCATTCCTGGACCGTGATGGGAGCCTTCGAGCGCAGGACGGTGTAGATGCCGCCGATCTTACGGGCGACTTCCCAGGCGATCTCGAAGAGCACGGGTTGGTCGTCATGGGCGCCGTTCATCGGGATGCGCCTCCTGGCTCGTCCATCTCTCTCCAGTGTAGCGTGTCACGCAGACCGCCACTTATCCGAACCGCGACCGTAAGGGAGCGGCGCCACCTGACCCTTGGGCATCCGCTCCCTTACGGTCGCGGTTCTGCCCGCTTAGGCGGCGCCAACTCTGACACACTACACTAGCCAGGGCATGATAACGCCGGCCGGGCATACCGCCACCCCCCGCGCGAGTCTGTCGGACGGGTGGGTTGTGGAGATGCGGAACCGCCGGTAGGATAGGTGAGGTGCAACAAATGGGAAGTTGCGCCGTAGTTCAACCCGGTTAACCTAAAGGAACAGGACCATGAAACGCGCAAAGATCACCGTGATTGGGGCGGGGAACGTAGGGTCGAGTTGTGCCGTGTGGGCGGCGGAGCTGTCGCTGGGCGACATCGTGCTGGTGGATCTCCCGGAGTTGGCGGACAAGACCAAGGGCAAGGCCTTGGACTTGGCCCAGTGCGGTCCGGTCGATCGCTTTGATGTCCGGATCGTCGGCACCGCCGATTACGCCGAGACCAAGGACAGCGACGTGGTCATCATCACCGCCGGGATCCCGCGGAAACCCGGGATGAGCCGCGACGACCTGGTGCAAACCAACGTGAAGATCGTCGCCTCGGTCACCGAACAGATCGCCAGGACCAGTCCCAACGCCATTCTCATCGTGGTCTCCAACCCGCTCGACGCGATGGTGTACACGGCGTGGAAGAAGAGCCGGTTTCCCACGCAGCGGGTGGTGGGGCAGGCCGGCTGCCTGGACATCGCCCGTTACCGCACCTTCATCGCCATGGAACTGAATTGCAGCGTCGAGGACATCGACGCCCTGCTGATGGGCGGACATGGCGACGACATGGTGCCCCTCCCGCGGTACACCTCCGTGGCCGGTATTCCGGTGACGCAACTTATCCCCAAGGACAAGCTGCACGCCATCATCGAGCGGACCAAGATGGGCGGCGGCGAGATCGTCAAGCTGATGGGCACCAGCGCATACTACGCCCCGGCGGCCGGCTCGGTGCGCATGGCCGAAGCCATCCTCAAGGATAAGCGCCGCATCCTGCCCTGCGCCGCCTACTGCGATAAGGAATACGGGGTCGGCGGTTATTTCGTCGGCGTGCCGTGCATGCTGGGCAAGAATGGCGTCGAGAAGGTCATCGAGGTCGAGCTGGTGGGCGAGGAGCGCAAGATGATGGACACCAGCATCAGCCACGTGAAGGAACTGGTGGCGGTGGCGGAGAAGTTCCTCGGCTGACGGGCTCAGCTCCACAGTCCGGGAATCTATTGCTCCGACACGGCGCCTATGCGGGTCCTGGGGGGGGCGAGCCTCCCGGCGAGCTACGGCTTGGCAGGAGTCTCGCCCTCCCGGCCGCTTGTCAAATCCGCGGGGTCGGAGCGCTGGCGGGATCGGCGTCCTATTATCATTCTCTCCGGTTTTCCGGTTGCCTATCCACGCTGCGAATCGTATGTCTTTCATAGCTTCCAATTCCACAGGGACACGCAGGTTTCCAGGGACACGACCGCCCGGTCCGGAGGGGAAAGAAGCTCCTCTGTGAATCCTGGCGGAATCGCTGTCGTGGTCATGATCGGCGGGGCGGCGGGGGGATGGTGGAGGGCGGCAGCCCGATCAGCCGGGCGATGATGTTGCGCTGAATCTCGACCGTTCCGGAATAGAGCCGGCTGCCCACCGCGTCGCGGAGGTCGCGCTCGATCTCGTACTCCGTGGTGTAGCCGTACCCGCCAAAGACTTGGATCGCGTCCAGGGCGGATGCGGTCGCCGCCTCGCTCAGAAAGAGTTTGGCGATGGCGGCTTCGAGCATGGCGTCTTGCCCGCGGTCCTTCTTCCAGCCGATCTTGTAGACCAGCGGGCGGGCCGCCTCCAGCCGGACCTTCATGTCCACGATGCGGTTGGCCACCGACTGAAAATGACCGAGTGGGTGCCCGAACTGTTTGCGTTCGCGGGCGTGGTCCACAACCTGTTCAAGTTGGCGTTGCATGCGCCCCAGGTGCATGGCCAGGATGCAGCCGCGCTCCCACTCCATCGAGCAGTTGAAGCAGGCGGCCCCGCCGCCTTCCCGCCCGAGCAGATTTTGCGCCGGGACCTTGCACTCCTCGAAGAACATCTCGCCCATCGGGCTGGTCCGCAGCCCCATCTTGTGGATGGGCTTGCCGATGACCAGTCCCGGCGTGTCGCGTTCGATGATGAACGCCGTGACGCCGAGTTGGCCCGTACCCGGCCGGGTCGAAGCATAAGCGACGATGAGGTCGCAGACCTGCGCGTTGGTGACGAAGGTTTTCTGGCCGTTGAGGACGTAGTGATCGCCCCGGCGTTCGGCGCGGGTCCTCATGCTGAACACGTCGGACCCGGCTTCGGGTTCGCTGGCGCCGTTGGCACCGATGAGCTTGCCGTCGCACAGGCCGGGCAGGTAGCGGCGTTTCTGCTCCTCCGAGCCGTACTGGAGGATCGGGATGGTGTTGGTCCACAGGTGCGCATTGATGGAGAAGATCAGGCCCAAGTCGCGGCAGCCGTAGCCCAGCGCCTCCATCGCGGCGATGGTCGTGGTCAGGTCGCGGGCGGAGCCGCCGTACTCCTCGGGCACAGGCAGCCCCAGGAGGCCGAAGTCGGCGCACTTCTGCCATCCTTCGCGCCAGAAGGCGCTGGCGGCGTCGCGCTCGATCAGGTCGTAGTTCAGTTCCTTCTCGGCGAACCGCTGGACGGCTTGACGCAACGATTCGGCTTCCTCGGGTAGATCGAACTGCACAACACGGCCTCCGTCTGCGAACGGCTTGTCCGGCGGCGACGACCGCGCACCGCCCCAAGTCGCCGGCGGATTATAACGCGGCCGGGTGGGCACCGCCCACCACGGCTTTGGAGGGTCTCGAATGAGTGGGCCACCCCCTCAGACACCGAGCCCCGAGCGCTAGTGGAGTGCGTCACAATTGACGCGACGTATTCCTTTCCGAGCCGCGACCGTCAGGGAGCGGTTCAGCACGCCGACAGGTCACGCCGCTCCCTGACGGTCGCGGTTCGGATAAGTTACGCTCTGTTTGACGCATTACACTAGCGAGGGGTTCCGTACCCCGTCGCTTACGCTCCGGGCTCGGTTATAAGGTGGTTGATGAAAATTCGGTCAACGGCGCTGGCTGCGGAACCATTCGACGAAGCGGGCCAGACCGGTGGTCAGGTCGGTGGCGGGTTGATAGTCCAATTCGCGACGAGCGCGGGTCACGTCGGCGCAGGTCCGTTCCACGTCTCCCGGCTGGGGGGGCAGGCGGTGGATGACGGCTTTCTTGCCCAAGGCCCGCTCGAGAGCGGCGATCAGGTCGTTCAGCTTGATGGGCGTAGCTTCGCCGAGGTTATAGAGGTGGTATCCGGCGCAGCGGTCGATCGCTGCCAGGGTGCCCGCGATGACGTCGTCGATGTAAGTAAAGTCGCGCATCATGGTGCCGTCGCCGAACACGGGGATCGGTTCGCCTTTCTCGATCAGGTGGGCGAACTTGTGGATAGCCAGGTCGGGCCGCTGCCGGGGGCCGTAGACCGTGAAGTAGCGCAGGCAGGTCACGTTGATGCCAAACAGGTGGCTGTAGGTGTGGCACATCAGTTCGCCGGCCTTCTTGGTGGCCGCGTACGGAGAGATGGGGAAATCGACGTTGTCCGTTTCGCGGAAGGGGAAGGATCGGTTGTTGCCATAAACGCTGGAGCTGCTGGCGAAGATGAAGCGTGGGACGCGGAGTCGGCGAGCCGCTTCGAGGAGCACCGTCGTCCCGCCGACGTTCACGTCCTGGTACGCCACGGGCTGCTCGATGGAGGGGCGCACGCCGGCCCGGGCCGCCAGATGGACGATCACGTCCACGTCCTTGGCGGCGTCCGTCACGAAACCGGCGTCGCGGAGGTCGCCTTCCGCCAACGTGAACCTTGGATGTTCCCGACAGGCGACTAGGTTGGCCCGTTTGGTCGCCGGGTCGTAGAAGTCGTCGAAGTTGTCGAGGGCCACGACCGCGTCACCCCGCCGCAGCAGCGCCTCGCAAAGGTGTGAACCGATGAACCCGGCTCCGCCGGTGACCAGAATCCGTGCCATCTTACCGTCCTCTCCGACCGCGGCGCCGCTCCCTAACGGTCGCGGTTCGGTAGCATCAGCCGCTCCCTTATCCGCCTGCGGCGGACGGTTCGGTTACCGGCCGTGCGGCGTCACGGCCGGCCGCCCGATGCAGTAGTATTCCACGCCGTGTTTCTTCATCACAATCGGATCGTACAGATTACGCCCGTCAAAGATGAGCGGTCGCTTGAGCAATTGGGTCACGCGCTCGAAGTTGGGCATGCGGAACTCCGCCCAATCGGTAAAGACCGCAAGCCCGTCGGCCCCCTCCAGGGCCTGATAACAATCTTCGAAGGTTTGCAGGGCCGGTCCCAGTTCGGCACGGGCGTTGGGCATGGCTTCGGGGTCGTAGGCCCGAATCCGCATGCCCCGCTCCAGGAACAGGCGCACGGCGGTGAGGGCGGGCGACTCGCGCACGTCGTCGGTCCGGGCTTTGAAGGCCAGGCCCCAGACGGCGAGCGTCACGTGCCGGCACTCCTCGCCGAAGTAGTCGAGCACCTTGTGGGCAAACATGACCCGCTGTCGCTGATTGACGTCGTGGACGGCCTGGGCAATGGACAAGGGATAGTCCGCTTCCGCGCCCATCGCCAGTAGGGCGCTGACGTCCTTGGGGAAGCAGGAACCGCCGTAGCCCACGCCGGGGAACAGGAAGTCCGGTCCGATGCGCGAATCCGAACCGATGGCCCGCCGGACGCACTCGATGTCCGCCCCGTACCGCTCGCACAGACCGGCCATCTCGTTGATGAACGAAATCCGCGTGGCCAGCATGGCGTTGGCGGCGTACTTGGACATCTCGGCGCTGGCCGGGTCCATGACCAGAAAACGCTCGACCTTGCGCATGAAGGGGGCGTAGACCTCCTTCATGATCTCCACCACGGCCGGATTGGTCGCCCCGAAGATCACCCGGTCGGGACGCATGAAGTCCTCGACGGCCGCCCCTTCCTTGAGGAACTCGGGGTTGCTCACGTAATCGAACGGCTGCTCGGTGTGGGACCGGATCGCGGCGATCACCTTCCGGTGCGTGCCCACCGGCACGGTGCTCTTCATCACCACGATGCGGTAGCCGTCCATGTTCCGCCCGATGTCCTCCGCGACCTGGAGGATGGCGGACAGGTCCGCCGATCCGTCCGGGGCCGACGGCGTGCCCACGCCGATGAACAGGATCAGGGACTTGCGCACCGTGTCGGCCCAGTCGCTGGTGAAGGCCAACCGCCCCGATTTCACGTTTCGCTTGACGATCTCCAGGAGCCCGGGCTCATAGATGGGCAGACCGCCCTCCGCGAGGGTCTTGATCTTGCTCGCATCGGTGTCCATGCAGATGACCCGGTTGCCGCCATCCGCCAGACACGCCCCGGCCACCAACCCGACATACCCCACACCCGCGATACCTATCTGCATGATGTCACCTGTAGGAAACGTCGTGAACCAATCGTCCCATCGGCAGGGGCGGATTATACCGCCGGCTCACGCTCGTGGGTAGGGTGCTCGACGGTTTCGAGGATGGTGTGGATGAGGGTGCCCCAGTTCTCGATGAGGGGGTCGAACTCGTACTGCAGAATGTCGGACACCAGGACGAAGTCTCGGGCCTGCAGCGCCTCCCGCACCTGCTCGAGCAGCGCCCGTACGCCGCTCAGCGCCGCCAGCAGGGACGACTCCGACAGGCTCCGGGCCTGCGGATCGAGACCCAGGAGCCGGATGGCGTTAGCGATGCCGTCATGAATCTGCTGCCAGGCACGGCAGCACTCGCCTAAAGATTCGAGGCCTTGGCCGGCGTCGCCGCGGGTGAAGGCGGCGATGGCCT
>JBGPAW010000156.1:0-8329 GCA_041480905.1 Phycisphaerae bacterium | reverse complement strand
CGTCCTGGTCACCACGCTGACCAAGCGGCTGGCCGGGGACCTCGCCCAGTACATCCAGCAGGAGGGCCTCCGCGGGCGCTACCTGCACAGCGAGATTAACACGCTCGAGCGGGTCGAGATTCTCAACGAACTGCGCAGCGGCAAGTTCGACGTGCTCGTGGGCATCAACCTGCTGCGCGAGGGATTGGACCTGCCCGAAGTGTCGCTCGTGGCTATCCTCGACGCGGACAAGGAGGGTTTTCTGCGGAGCGAAACCTCGCTCATCCAGACGATCGGGCGGTCGGCCCGCAACGTCAACGCTCACGTCGTGCTCTACGCCGACCATGTGACGCCGTCGATGCGGCGTGCCATCGACGAGACGAATCGCCGCCGTGAGCTCCAGGAGCAGTTCAACCGCGACCACGGCATCACGCCGGAGACGATCACCAAAGCCATCCGCAGTGGTTTGCGGTCCGAAGTGTCCGCCCGCAAGATCGCCGCCGAAGCCGTTCGGCTGAGCGAGGAGCAGATGGACCGGACCGAGCTGATTACGACGCTAGAGGCGGAGATGTTCCAGGCCGCCGAGGACCTCGACTTCGAGCGCGCCGCCCGCCTCCGCGATCACATCAAGGAGCTCCGCGAGTCACCGGAACTGACGCGCTCCGTGTCCATTCCGCATTGACAGGGAGGGCGAGCCTCCCGC
Organism: Phycisphaerae bacterium; assembly: GCA_041480905.1. Taxonomy (GTDB): domain Bacteria; phylum Planctomycetota; class Phycisphaerae; order UBA1845; family UBA1845; genus JAAEQG01. Next base: position 7,647 of record JBGPAW010000156.1, on the reverse strand, counting down.
CGAGCCGGTCATCGTCTGGGCAGGCGTGTGGCATGCCCAAGTCCCCTTGAAGCGTAGCGCCAAGGGGCGCGGGCATGTCTCGTCGTTCGAATGCGATTCGCAACGGATGCACGCAACATGACCGCGCCATGCTTGGCCATGAAACCCGTTCGGGTCTATCGGCGGGGTGGGTACGCTTGCCAGGCGAAAGGCGAGTAGGGCAGGCCGTCGGCCTGCCGCGATTCCTTAAGGTAGGTAGCGAGCCCAGGCGCCGGGCTGTCCGTGGCCCCCGGATTGTCGTGGACGAATAACGCATGATCGGCGGTTCGGGTGCTTTCGCCGGTGGGGACAGTGTTTGCGGCGGGGACGGATGTTTAGGTTCGGTCCCTATCGGGTTGATCGTGGTGCTCCGTGTGCCGATGACTCCCGCATGACGCGGAGCCTTCGCCCGGAGTTGGAACCCGACTGGCGTGACCATCAGCGCACGGCGGCGCTTCTGGCGGGCGGTCAGGGTTTCGCCGCCTTGAGTTCGAGTTGGTCGCGCAGCTTCTCCGCGGCCTGATGGGCGCGGTCGGCTAGACGGTTCACGTCGTTACCCGTTTCCCGGCTGAGCTTCTCACGGACCCGCCGCACGTCATCCACGGGCGTCTCTTCCATCTTGCGCGTTGCCGGTTCAACCCCGCTCATTCGTCAGCCTCCACCAACAGACCGGGCGTCACGATTTGCGGGGGCATCAGGCCCAGCCGCAGGCAGACCGTGGCGAAGTGCGTCCGCTTGTTCGGGTTCGCCATGTGCTGCACATTCCACGTCAGCACGTAGTCCATGCCATGCACCGTCGCCGCCGCGGGGCTCGCTACGCTCGCCCTGGGCTATAGTCCGTCGTTCCCGTCCGAGCTGCGCTGCGACGATCGTCGGCCAAGATACACACAACCTGACGGGCCGTTGATCCGTCTTCGTCTCCAGCGGCTCCAGCACGACCTCCGTATTGAGCGGCAGGGGCGCGAGCGGCCAAACGTGGCCGACAGCGCCCGTGGTGATGATCGGCAGGTCCCGGCCGGGCGGCAGATGGTAGCGGAGCAGGTGCAGCACCGCCTCCTGATGGTCCGTCTCCTTGTCGTGGAAATCCCCGATCAGCAATCCCGCACAACGCTCGAACAGACCGGCCAGCTTCAGATGGGCCAGGCGCCGATCCAGGCGATCAGGCGATTCGTTGATGTCTTCCAAGGCCAGCCAGCGCCCGGTGGTGTCGATCGCGGATGCATAAGGCGTACCCAGCAGGGTGGTCAGGACCGCCAGATTGCCGCCCACAAACCGCGCCGGGGCGGGACGCGCAAGCGTCCCCGAGACCACCGTGCCGGAGATGGCGCGACGCGATCCCCGCCCCTCGATGATACCGCGCACGTCCTGGAAAAACGCTGCGAACTCCGCGGGGAAACGCCGCTCCGCTTCCTCCTCGGTGAGTCGCGCGGAGTCTCTCAACCCCGCCTTAATGAAGCCGGGCCCCAGGTCATACAGGCAGAACGCCTGCGGGTAGGCCGACGCGATGTTGAGCAGTGTGGTTAACTCGCTGAACCCGAACAAGGCGATCCGCCGGGGACGGCTGCGGAGGACGTCGAAGTCGATCCGCCCCAGGATGCGAGTGAGCCACGCCCCGCCCCGCAAGCTCACCAGAGCCACGGTCCGCGCGTCGGCGAGCCGCTTTTGGAGAGCGGCGGCCCGGGCATCGTCGTCGGACCGCCCGCCGTGATGATCGTCTTCGTCGGCCTCGATCAGCGCGGCATCACCTTCCACGAGATAGTCGTCCCCGACCGCGGCCTGCACCAGCGCGATCAGGTCGCTCGCGCCGGCGCACCCCAGAGCGGCGAGCATCTCACGGCAGGAACTCGCTACCGACGCAAGATAAATCACCGGCCGGCTCATGCGCCCATCTTATCGGATCGTGGGCCGCACGGCACGGCCGACCGGAAAGCACCCGCGCCGGTCGTTGCGACGGTCAGCGAGCGCACACTTACAGCGCTCGCCTGTTCGTGTTCCTAAGGAGAACTTACCTCAGGCGGTCAGAAAGGCTTAACGTCCAGGGGCTCCGCGCCAACCCCTCACGAGCCGGTGGGGGCCAACCGCAAGTGACTCCTTTGAGCACGCAGCTCCTGCTCCGCCTGCAACCAGTCGCCGACTTCATTACCGGCGGCGGCCCCACGGGCCAGATAAAGCTCGTACGCGCGTTGACGAATTTGGTCCTCGGTCGGCGCGGTCGGGTTAAACGCGGGAATGCCCGTGGACTTCCCGCGAATCGCGGTAGCTTCGGTCTTGGGCTTAAATTGCCTGGCCATTGTGCAATCCTCCTTGTAACAACGGTTTGCGATCCATCCTATGCTTATCTAATCATGTCTGTTACCGCTCGTCAAGTGCTGCAACCCTCCCGCTTTCGGGATACTCATGGGAGGGCGAGCCTCCGGATTGGCTGTTGGCACAACACTAGGCGGCCAACTCCTCCGCCAAAGTGGGGCCGAACCGCTCGCGCAGACGCGCCAGAATGCCCTTGTGCATCTGGCTCACGCGCGACTCGGACAGGCTCAGCACCTGACCGATCTCCGCCATGGTCAGGCCTTCGTAGTAGTAGAGCACCAGTGTCAGACGCTCCTCCCGCGTGAGCCCGCGGCTGAGATATTCGGTCAGCATCTCCCGCCGGAGGTTCTGGGCGGGGTCCTGCGACTTGGGATCACGCAGCTCCCACCCATACCCGGAACCTCGGCTGCGGCGCTCTTCGCGTGAGCTTAAGGCGCTGAAATGAACGGCTCGGCCGCTGCGCGAGAGCTGGGCGAGTTCGTTGTAGCGCTGCGCCTCGATCCCCATCCGCGCCGCCACCTCGCCCTCGGTCGGGGCGCGTCCATGCTCGGCGTCCAGGTGCTCGGTGGCCCGCTTGCGGTGCTTCTCAAACGTGCGCACCGTCCGGCTCTGCGGATCCAGGCTGCGCAACCAATCCATCACCGCCCCGAAGATCCGCTGCTGGCAAAAGGTCTCGAACCGGGCTTTGTGTCGCGGGTCGTAGGACTCGACCGCTTCGATCAAACCGTCGAACGCCGCACTGCAAATGTCGTCGTAGCTCACCTGGGTGGAGAGCCTGCGGGAGAGCCGGGTGGCGTGGTTATGCACCAGGCCGACGTAATGGACCACCAGCGCGTTGCGGTCCTCCATCGCCCGATGCGCCAAGTACCGCCGCCAAGTCTTCTGGATCTTCGCCTCCGAACCGGGGGTGGTGCGCATGGCCTTGCCTCCATTCAAAAGCCTGCGGTGCGGGGCATGGGTGACCATCGCGGCCTGGGCGACGGCGCCGAGCTCTGGCCGGATAGAAGTGAATCCTCATCAGGGAACCGATCCGTTTGATCGTTTTGGCGGGTGGCCTCTCCGCCTCCAAGCCTTTCCGGCATCCGTGCCGGACTGTCATGCCCCACAGGAATCGAGCCAACTGCCCGCGTAACCCGTTTTCTTTAACCAAGTTACCTAAACGAAAATACCCGATCTTCTCGGGCCATGCTATGGGGTAGATGCCCCAGTTGGGCCTTTGAGGCCATGCGGAAGTCCGTAAACCACCATAGATTGCCTTAGCGTACCCTCGAATCATCTACATGTAGGGGGAATGGGTCATTTACCCTATTTTAACATTGGCGGGGAATTGCCCGCCAAGCCCTACCCTCTTCCACGGAACCACCGCGTGCTTTGACGGATGAACCTCCGGCGGTTCCGCCCCATTCGCGGCTGGACACCGCCGCCGAAACTGTCATGGACCCGGCTCTTGCGGGTCGGGAAGCCTGTCTTGCGGCTGAAATGGGCCCCCGATAAACTATTCGCACCCTAACTCGGGCGGCACGCTCCTCTGGCGGATGGAGAACTGCGGTGCGACAAAACCCGGCGCAGGGTACGACATCAGAATCTTCCGGGCGTTGCTGGGCCACAGAGGTGTGAAGGCCACGATGATCTACACCCATGTTCTGAACCGGTGGGTAAGGCGTGCGCAGCCCGGTCGACCGGCTTGGAAATGGAATACGAGGATTTTATGCTGATCCGTATAAGATGCCCACTTATGCGGCTCTCCAAACTGGGTTTGGGGTGTTATGCGGATCAGTCTAATCAATGTTGGGGACAAAGGAACAACAAATGGCCAATCACACGATATCCCTCACTGATGTTCAAAACGCCCGGAATGAATACGAGGCAAACGAGCCGCGAGACCTTTTCTACAAAGCTGCTACCGAGCTCGTCTCTCTGGCTCTGGCTGGCACGACAACCCTCTCGATTTCAGAGGCTATCGCGGTGTTGCTGCAAACGTGGAATCGTGAATACTACCGATTCCGCAAATTCAATGCCCAGCACTTCACCGACATTGATAATCTTCTTTCTTCTCAACGCGCAGCGTTGTCAACCGCCCGAACCAACAAAATTCAGAGCCTGAATTCTTCTGATAAGACTACGGTCATACAAACATTCAGAGAATTTGAACTTGTTCTTGGCCCAGTTGGGGCCGCCAAGAGTCTTCACCTCTTGGCTCCAGGGTATTTCCCCCTCTGGGACAGGGCCATTGCCGAGGCCTATGTTGGGAATCTCGGGAAAGCAGGGACAAACGGACCCAGATTTTGGCAAATGATGTGTTACGCATCGCAGCAGGCCCAAGCACTCATTGCTTCAGGATTCACGGGGAATCCACTGAAAGCCATCGACGAGTTCAATTACTGTCATTGTTCGAAGAGATGGATTTGAAAAGATGTCCCCAACAAGCGCATCGAGGCGGACGGCGGGAAGCGGGCGGTGGCGCTTCGCGGCAAGCTCATTGGCCGCCGCCACTCATGCGCAGCGTTCGGCGAGCGAGGAGGAGACAATATGGACAAGCTCACTGATCTAAAGCCCCCAGACGGTTTCGACTGGCGCACTTGGCTGGACCGCCACGACAGAATGCACGAGCGATACTTCATAATGCGTGACGAGCGCTTTGAGCTGATTGCTCGGTGGATCAGTGCAACGCAGAAGCATCCGAGCCGCGTCCTTGATCTCGGATGTGGTGCTGGAGCCTTAATGCTCTCGGTCCTGGAAGCGTTGCCGCGGGCTGAAGTTATAGGTATCGACTTCGATCCCACGGTGCTGTGGCTTTCTGACGCGAGGCTGGAGCGCTTTGGGGAACGATCGCGATTGATCATGACTGATTTCCTCGACGAATCTTGGCCGACGACCGTTGAGGGCCCGCTAGACGCGGTAATCTCATCTCAGACCCTTCACATGCTTGATGCGGGTCAACTGGTCCCCCTATATCATCAGATCGCCCAGGTTCTTCGTCCAGGAGGGATATTCCTAAGTGCCGATCACGTAAGAAGTGATTCGTCAGCGATTCAGGAGGCTTGGGAACGCCAACGGCGCGAATGGCGGACCCAGGAGGTCCAACAAGGTGCCGATGACTGGGAGGGTTTCTGGAAGGGGTATTCCGAGGCGCTCGGAGTGGACATTTCTGAGATCCATCGGCGTCTTTACGGGGAACGCCAAAGCCGAAGCAAGGAGAGACTTCCCCTTGTCTGGCATCTCAGCCGATTGCTGGACAGCGGGTTCCGCTCGGCTGAATGCTTCTGGCGTTGCGAGTCTGATGCCGTGTATGGAGGTGAGCGTAGTCGTTAGGCCTCGCGTGGACGCGCCGGGAAGCGGAAGTCCGCGACCTGTAATTCGACGGTCTGTCGGCCGTTGAAGTCGTTGATGATCGGCTCGAAGACCACCCGGCAGCGGCGGTGCTCTTTCAACGACTCGATCAGTCCGGCCTGGCCGAAGGCGATGGCTTTGACCACCGCGCCGTTTTGGGAGAAGGTGGCCTGCAAATGGTTGCCCGACTGGCCGACGCAGCGCGGCTCGTCGGCCAGCTCCAGCCAGGCGGTGGCCAGGAGGGGCTGGGGGTTGCCCGGCCCGAACGGACCGAGGGCGCGGATCGTCGCCACGGTCTCGAGATCGAGTTCGTTCAGGGTGACTTCCGCGTCGACGGCCAGCTTGGGTCGCAGATCGGACGCGGTGAGCGTTTGATTCGCGTGGGCGACGAAGGCCGCCGTGAACGCCGGCACGCGGTCCGCCTCGATCTTCAAGCCGGCGGCCATGGCATGCCCGCCGAACTCGCGGAGGTGTTCGCCGCAGGCGCGCAGGGCCTCGCACAGATGGAACCGTTCGATGCTCCGCCCGGAACCCTGGCCGGCGCCGTTCTGCAGGGCGACGATGATCGTCGGCTTGTGCAGCCGCTCCACGACGCGGGCCGCGACCAGCCCGATGACGCCCGCGTGCCAACCTTCCCGGGCGAGCACCACGGCGCGGTTCGCGTCGCCATCGAGGCCCGCCTGCTCGATCATCTGGAACGCGTCCTTGGTGATTCGGCGTTCCTCCGCCTGGCGGGCCCGGTTGTGCTCTTCCAGATAGAGGGCGATCTCGCGGGCGCGGTTCTCATCGGCCCGGGTGAGCAGCTCGACCGCCAGTCGGGCGTGCCCCATGCGCCCGGCGGCGTTCAGCCGCGGGGCCAGCTTGAAACCCACGGCGTAACCGTCGATGCGGGCGTCACTCAGGCCGGTCGATTCGATCAAGGCCTGCATCCCTGCCAGCGGGGCGGCCCGCAGCGCCGCCAATCCGTGCCGGGCGATGATGCGGTTCTCGCCGTTCAGCGGCACGACGTCGGCGATGGTGCCCAAGGCGGCCAGCGGCAAGGCGGTGAGCATCAGAAATTCCCGGTATTGCGGCTGGACGCGCGTGCTGCCGGAAAGCTCCTGGGCCAAGGCCCAAGCCAACTTGAGCGCCACCCCCGCGCCGCACAGGTGGTGGTTGGGATAGTCGCCGCCGACCGTGGGGTGCACGATGGCCGCCGCTTCGGGCAGGACCGCGCCCGGCGTGTGATGGTCGGTGATGATCAGTTCGAGCTTCAACTCGCCGGCGAGCCGGGCCACTTCGCACGCGGTGACGCCGCAATCCACGGTAACCACCAGGTCGGCCCCGTCCGCCGCGATGGAGCGGATGGCTTCGGCATTGAGCCCGTAGCCTTCGCTGACGCGGTGCGGCACGTAGAAGCGGACGTCCGCGCCGGCCAGCTTGAGCACGTGCCACAGAATAGCCACCGCGGCAATTCCGTCCACGTCATAGTCGCCGTAGAGCAGGATGCGTCGCCGGGCTCGGACCGCCGCGGCGAGGTGCTGGGCCGCCGAACGGGCCCCCGGCAGCATTTCGGGCGAGTAGAGCCGGTTGAGCGGCGGATCGATGAAGGTCCGCGGATCGTCCTCCAGCGTTACCCCGCGGTTGAAGAGCAGTTGGGCCACCAGCGGGGACACGTTCCAACGCTGCGCCGCTTCGGGGCATCGCTCCCACGCCGGAGCGATGATCCAATCCTTGGCCATCGGCCGCCTCCACCCGACAGGTGACGCTCTGAGGGCCTTCCACTCGACGGACGAAAGTGTAATGCCGTCGGGTCGAAGAATAAAGGGGTGGGGTCCAAGTTCACGGTCTGCGGATGCGCTTCGCCGCCGGCGCCGGCGTCACGGGCGCCTGCATCCCATACTCGCGCTCCCGATGGACCGACCCGTGGCAGACCAGCGTGCAGCTTCCAGCGAAGGTACCCAGGTCGCGGAACGCCCGTTGCTGCGTCGTGGGTTCGGCGCGCACGATCTG
>JBGPAW010000155.1:0-8336 GCA_041480905.1 Phycisphaerae bacterium | reverse complement strand
GCCACGACATCGGCGGGCACGCGCCCGGCCCGGTCGAGCCGGAACTTTACGCCCGCTGGATTCAGTGGGGTGTGTTCAGCCCGATCCTCCGCACGCATACGACCAAGAACCCCGAGGCCGAACGCCGGATATGGAAGTTCCCCGCGGAGGTCTTCCAGGCCGCGCGGGAAGCCTTTCAACTGCGTTATGCCCTGCTGCCGTACACCTACACCGCGGCGCGACAGTGCTACGACACGGGTTTGCCGCTCTGCCGACCGTTGTACTACGAGTGGCCCGAACTGGAGGAAGCTTACCGGTACAGAGGGGAATACCTGTTCGGCGACGACTTGTTGGTAGCTCCGGTGACCAAGCCGACCAGTCCTATCAGCGGCTGCGCCCAGGCGCGCGTCTGGCTTCCGCCGGGCGAGTGGACCTATTGGTTCAGCGGGCGCACGTTCACCGGCCCCGGCCTGATTGCCCTGCAACTCCCGCTGGACGAAATCCCGCTGTTTGTCCGCGGCGGCGCGATCATCCCCATGCAGCCGAAGATGAACCGCACCGGCGAGAAGCCCGTGGACCCCCTGATCCTGCATATCTGGCCGGGCGATTCGGGCAGCGCGCGCGTGTACGAAGACGATGGCGAGACGACGGGTTATCAGCGCAACGAGTGTACCTGGACACCCGTGGCGCACAAGCTGATCGAGGGAGTCCGCCACATCACGATCGGCCCGGCGGAGGGCCAGTTCCCGGGGATGCTCGAACGTCGCCGATACGAAGTCCGCCTCCGCGACTTGCAACCGCCCGGGAAGATCACCGTCAACGGGTTGGAAGCGCTCCGGGAGTTCACGGTCAGCGGGACAGTGATCATCGGCAAGGAACCGCCCGACGCTCCTTGGTGGTCCGATGAGGAACAGGACACGATCATCCACTTGCCGGCGCAGCCTCCCGATCAAAAGGTCGAAGCGATTATCGAGTATGCTGTTCCCGCGCCCCTCCAGGAGTTCCCGCAAGGTCTCCGCGGTCGGTTCAGGATTATGTCCGAGTTGCTCAACCGAGCGGCCACCAAGTCACCGGAAATCCATCAGAAGTTCATGCGGCGCTTTGAGGAAGCTGTGCGAGAACGGGATTCCAACAAAGGCGTTGACGTCGCCCTTGTCGAAACTGTAAATGAAGCCACTGACGTCGCCTTAGTCGATACTCTACTGGAGGCGGAGCTTGATCCGGTCACCATGCGTCGAGCCCTGGCGCGATTACTCAACGCATGTGCCGAACTCGAAGTCAGCGCGCGCGCTGAGAACAACATCAACTTGGCAATCCACGTCAGTGCGGCCTCCATAGACGGCGCTAAGGTCGCCAGCGAAGTGACGCTCCATGCCACCCCGCATTGGAGAACTGTGGGGGAACAGCGCTGGGCCATTACCGAACTGAAGTCCTACGAACCTGTCACCGTGACCACCCCCCTCAGGGCTGAACAGTGGCCCCAGACAGCGGTGATCGGCGGAAACATAGTCTTCCGGACGGACAAACTGACCCTCGACGTACCACTCGAGCAAGTCGTTCTTCCCTCCGTCAACCGCTGGTGGATCATCGGGCCCTTCGACGCGGAATCCAAGGAAGGTCTCGAGAAGGTCTTCCCCCCCGAGGAGACGATTGATCTGGCAGCGACCTACGAAGGCAAAGCCGGCAGGAAAATCGGCTGGCAGAAGGTGGAACGTCGGATCACGCCGTCAACCGATCTCATCGAGGAATTCTTTGTCAAACTGTCCGACGTTTTCGGTCGCTACGAGACCAACGCGGTCTGCTACGCGCTGACCTATCTGCACGCCCCGGAAGACACCGACGCAGTCCTGGCCTTCGGCACCGATGACGGCGTGGTGGTCTGGCTCAATGGGACCGAGGTCTACCGCCTTCAGGTCGGCCGCCCGTACAGATCCAAGGAGGACCGCCTACCGATCCGGCTCAGCCAGGGTTCAAACGCCCTGCTCCTGAAGGTAAGCCAATCGGGCGGCGACTGGGGTTTCTGCGTCCACGTGGAAACGCCGGACGGTCAGCCGTTGACCGCCGTGACGGCCCATCTCACGCCGTGAAGAAGGACGGGAGATTCTTTCAGCGGACGTTTCCCAAAACCCGCCCCACGAGCGAAGACAAGAACGGCTTCTACGCCGTGTTAAAGAAGTAGCCTCACGAGCGGGGCTTAGGACTCGGGTGGCTTGAGATACGTTCATTCATGGGCGACCGCTTCCGCGTGGCGGGGGCGCAGGTTTCGGAGACGGTTTGACTGCGTGGGACGGTTTGGTTACGCCGGGTTGGCCGGTCTTCGGGCGAGGCGGCGGCACGTGCAGGCCGGGGGGCTGTGCGGGGTGAGGAACGTGGGGGAGGCCCGGCGGGACGTGCCGGCGAAGCTCGGGTCTCACGGGGTAGTAACGCACCCAGGTCCGGACGAGCGGACCCAGCCGGGGGTACCGCGCCGGATTCGAGATAATGTGCGTCACGACGGTCTCCTCGTCGTCCAGGTTGGTGACGGCCTCGCGTAACGCGGCGAGTTCGGCGGCGTAGGTATCGGTCCCACTCAGTTGCTGAAAGACCAGGCTGAGCGGAACGGCGCGGGCCAGTTCCTCGTCGGCGGGTTGCTCGCCCTCGTTATCGGCCGAGGCGAGCGTCTGCAACGCCGTCGTCACTGCGGCTTGGAACTCGGCTGGGGTCAGCTTTCCGTCGTGATCCGGGTCGCCCGCCTCCAGGGAGAGCGTCAAGATCATGGCGGCCATGCGTTGTCCCTGGGCCAGTTCCGTGGCACTGATGCGGCCGTCGCCGTCGGCGTCCAGGTAAGTCCACTCTGCCGCGAAGTTTTGCGGACCTGCCGGCGCGGCGTCGGCGGCTGCCCGAGTGGCGTCGGTCGCCGCGTACGCCCTCAATGACGCGAGTACGAGAAACAGCGAGCCCCACATGAGACGATTCATGGCTTGGCCTCCTGAGCTGGGACGACGGAGCGGAACCTGCAACGCTCCGCTGGCGGACGCGGCGACGCGCGTCTGCGCCTGTATCGGTTCGACGACGGGAGGGCGTTAGTTGGGTCAACGGATCGACCGGCTCAACGTGGGAGGGAGCATCCCGCACCCGGTAAAACCCGCCTTTCACCCGAGTCTTGACAGGACTTTAGGTTATTCCAAGAATAACGCTCGGCAGCGTCGCCTAGGGTGCGGCGATGCGGGCATGCGGGAGAGCCACCCAGCCGAGGTCCACATGATGATGAACGACAACGACCGACCTGACAGGTATCGTGTTCTTGCGAGCCTCGGGGTGTGCCTGGTGATGACGGCGGCGGTGGTCGGTCCGTCCGGGCCGGTTTCGGCCGCGTCGCTGACGTATTTCGCCGGCGGGCAGGCTTATTCCCTGGAGCGTTCGGAGACTGAACTGGCCATCGAGTTTATCGGGGCGGACACGCCCGGCGCGGCGGACGCGCGCTTTCGGACGCTGGGTCTGGGTTGGGTGGAACCATTGTCGTGGGGGCCGGCCCAGGGGCGGTTCGCCATCCTGCACGTGGCTGGGGTTGATGCGCGAACCCGCACGCGGGTGTTGGCGGAGGGGCTGGTCCGCTCGGTGCGGCGTGTATACCGGTTTAACCCCGAAGGCTTGCCGCACCTCGGTAGCGGGCGCGTGGTGGTGAAGTTTGCGGAAGGCGTCGGGCCGGAAGCGGCGGCCGGCGTGGTCGCGGAGTATGGGGCCCGGTGGGTTCGGCCCCTCGGGAGCCTGGAGCGGATCTACGTGGTGGAACCGCAAGAAGCGGACATCGACGAGGTCGAGTTGGCCGCCCGGATGCACGGAGACGCGCGCATCGTGTTCGCTGATCCCGATCTTATTGCCCCGCTGCTGAAGACTCAGTTTGGCGGCGGGGATTTCCTCGGCGGCGCCCTCAGCAGCGAACCGTTTGCCAAAGACCAATGGCATCTGGAAAACACCGGCCAGGAGGGCGGAGTCATCGGGGCGGACATTAACGTCGCGGAGGCTTTCGCGGACGGGGCGTTCGGCGCCGGGCAGGTGATCGGGATGCTCGACGACGCGTGCGACGTCCTGCACGAGGACTTGCTGAGCAACTACATCAACGCCAGCCACGACGCCCTCACCGGCACGGTTTCGGCGTCGGCGGCCAACCCGGTTTCGTCCAGTGAACGACACGGAACGGCGATGATGGGTCTGATCTGCGCCGCGGTCAACAGCAACGGCGTGGTGGGCGTGGCGCCCGCGGCGCGGTTCACGGCTTCGCGTGGGGCGGATGAGGGTCTGTCCGCGTCCGCGATCGCCAGCGCCTTCAGCTTCGCGCTGGAGCGTGGGGTAGGCGTACACTGTAACAGTTGGGCGGGCGAAGCGGGAGCGCCCAGCCCGGACACGGTGCGCGACGCCGTCGAAGAGGCGTTTACTACCGGCCGCGCGGACCTGGGGATGGTGGTGGTTTTCCCCACCGGAAACGACGGGCAAGAACTGGAGCCGGATTCCGCCCTGGCGGGCCTGACCAACGAAGCCGCGAAGAAGCTGGTCATCGGGGTGGGGGCGTGCAACGCGAGCGAGTTGGTGGCTTCGTACAGCAGTTACGGCATGGGCGTGGTGGACGTGCTGGCCCCGAGCGGGGACGTTTTTCTTCCGCAGATCGTCACCACGGACAACACCGACGCGACCTTCCCCGAGTCACCGGGATACAACCACGGGGGATTGGACGACTTCGGGCAGGCCAATCTGCCCGACTCTCAATACACGCGGGGCGACAGCTTCTCCGATGTGACCGACCCCGACTTTTTCGGGACCTCGGCGGCGAGTGCGCAGGTGGCCGGCGTGGCGGCGCTGGTCCTGGGGGCGACCGGCGGTGCGCAACTCACGGCGACCCAGGTGCGGGCCGTTCTGGAGCACACCACGAGCCAGATCCCGCTGACCAACCCGCAACAAGGCGGATACAACAAGATCACCGGGCGCAGTCTCAAGTACGGGTATGGGCGGGTCAATGCGGGCAAGGCGGTCACCGCCGCACGCCTGGTGACCATCAACAACCCCTACACCTGGCCTGAGCGAGTGAAGAACGTGGCCGTGGCAGAGACCGAGACGGGCAAAGTCCTCAACTGGGAGAAGAACGACGATTTGCGGGTGACCGAAACCGGGGTGTGGGGAGACGCGACGATCAGCGTGCTGGTGGTCCAGCGCATCGGGCTGGACTTCGAGTGGGTGCCGACCGACCAGGAGAGCTACTTTGCAGGTGAGACCGTCGATTTCATCCAAAACGTGACCGTGGCCCAGGTCGGCGACAACACGTCGTATGCGTTCAGCGACTCGTTGGGTATCGTCTACTTCGGCATCTTCGCCCGCAACGCCGCCGGACGGTATTCCTTCGGTTTCTCCATCGATTCGGAGGGGCGCATCGTCGAAACCGGCCGCAGCACCAACCTCGGCCAAGCGGACGGCAACGCGAACAACAACTCCTCAAACCCCACGCGAGTGGTTCCGACGGTGTCCATTGCCGTCGCGCCGCTTTCGGGCCTGTCGTCTCTGACTGTCAGCTTCCGCGGCAACGCTCCCGAGTCGGATTCGCCGATCGTCTCGGCCACGTGGGATTTCGGCGACGGGAGCCCGCCGGTCCATCAGTCGATCGCGGAACACACTTACACGCTCCCCGGGAATACGACGCAAACCTACACGGCCACGTTCACGGTGGTCGACGCCGACGGTGACGAGGGCAGTCGCTCGGTGGTTATCACCGTGTTGCCTCCGGAGGGTACGGAACAGGATGGGTCGGCGGGGGCCATTCGCATCATCATCAGCGCGGCGGGCCAGATGCCGACCGACATCGGCGATCTGAGTGCGGTGGGGACCCGTCTGGAGCTGACCGTGGACACCACGCGCATCGTGGGCACGCCCCAGAGCATCTTCTGGAACCTCGGGGACGGAGCCATCGCCGACAGCTTCATCGTGTCGCACACCTACGACCTGACGGGCACGTTCCCCATCTTCGCCAGCGTGACGGCCCGCACTTCATCCGGCGACCCGCTCACCTTCACCGCCTCGCGGCTGTTCACGGTGCTGGAGTCCGCCACGCCGAATGCTAACGGGAACGGTAACGCGAACAGCCCGCAGCCGTCGGGTGGCGGGGGCGGGACGGGGGGGGTCTGCGGCGTGGGGATGGCCGTACCGCTCCTGGCGTTGCTGGGCTTGGCCGTGCTGCGTAAGCTGCGCTTCACCACCGCGTAAGAATGGAAAATGGAAAATGGAAAATGGAAAAAGGCTTAGCCGGGACGGCCTAAGGTGGGCCGGAGCGGTGCCTCAGTCGGATTTTTCCATTTTCCGTTCTCCATTTTCAATTCACGAGCTACTCCCCTCGACATGAATCGCTCAGGATGACCGCGTCATGAACGTTGCCCGCATCGCCGGGCCGGTGCCTGTATCCGAGGAAACCGCCAAGCGGTTGCACGTCGCTTTGGCGCGGAGCGTCCAAGGTGAGGTCCGCTTCGACCGGCTGTACCGCACCCTCTATTCCACCGATGCCGGCATCTACGAGGTGGTCCCGGTCGGCGTGCTGCTGCCGAAGTCGACGGAGGACGTGGTGGCGGCGGTCCACGCCTGCCGCGAACAGGGCGTGCCGATCATCGCCCGCGGAGCCGGCACGGGGCTGACCGGCGGGGCGGTCGGCAGCGGGCTGCAACTCGATTTCGCCCGGCACATGACCCGGATGAGCGACCTGGACGTTGCGGCGCGCATGGTGCACGTGCAGCCGGGGGTGGTGCTGGATGAGTTGAACCGCTTCCTGGCGCCGCACCGTCTGCAGTTCGCGCCGGACGTGGCCACCTCCAGCCGGGCGACCCTGGGCGGGATGATCGCCAACAATTCCTGCGGGGCCCATTCGATCATCTACGGGCGCACGATCGACCACGTCGCCGAACTGACGGCGGTGCTGGCCGACGGGAGCGTGGTGACTTGGGGTGGCACTCCGCCGACGCCCGAGACCGAGCTGCAACGTCACGTGCTCGCGGAGTTGGAGCGGATTCGCGCTCAGTACCATGATGAGGTGGAGGCCCGGTTTCCGAAGATTCTCCGGCAGACCGGCGGCTACTGCCTGGACCGCCTCTGTAAGCAAAACGGTCCGGTCGTGCCCACCGTGCTCTTGTGCGGCTCGGAGGGCACGCTGGGGATCATTGTCGAGGTGGTGCTCAAGTTGGAGCCGCTCCCGGCCGCGACCGGCATCCTCGCGGTCCACTTCAACACCGCAGGAACGGTGTTGGCGGCGCTGGCGGCCGCGCCGGCCATCCTCGAACACCAGCCTTCGGCGGTGGAATTGATCGACAAACCGATCCTGCGGGCCGCGTTCGCCAACCCGGGGCTGGAACGCTTCCGGCTGCTGGTGTCCGGGGACCCGGACGGGCTGCTCCTGGTGGAGTTCTACGACTCGTCGCCCCAAGCGGTGGCTGAGCGCATCGAGAGGCTCGAAGCGGAACTCCGCGCGAACGGTCGGGGCTACGCTTACACGCGCGCCCTGTCCCCGCAGGACCAGGCGGGGCTGTGGCAAATCCGCAAGGCCGGCCTGGGACTGGCCAGCTCCCGGCCCGGGTTCGCCCAACCGCAGGCGTTCATCGAAGACTCCGCGGTGGCCCCTGAGCATCTGCACGATTTCATCGCGCGGCTGTCCCACATCCTGACGGCGGAAGGTTGCACGGACGTGAGCTATTACGCCCACGTGAGCGTGGGAGAGTTGCACGTCCGCCCCGTGCTCGACCTGCGGCAGCCGGCGGACATCGAGCGGATGTATCGCATCAGCGAAGCCACCGCCGCGCTGGTGCTCGAGTACGGCGGGGCGCTGAGCGGGGAGCACGGCGACGGGGTCGTCCGCGGGTTCTGGAACGAGAAGATGTACGGCCCGAAGCTGTACCAGGCCTTCCGCGAGGTCAAGCGGGCCTTCGATCCCGAGGGGTTGCTGAACCCCGGCAAGATCGTGGACGCCTGGCCGATGACGGAGAACCTGCGTTACGGTTCGCACTTCCAGGCCGTCCAGCTTAGCACGACCCTGGATTTCTCCCGCCACGGTGGGATGGCGGGTTTGGCGAACATGTGCAACGGGGTGGGGCAGTGCCGTACGCGGCTGGTCGGGACGATGTGTCCGTCGTACATGGCTACCGGGGATGAGCAGCACTCCACCCGCGGTCGGGCCAACGCCCTGCGGATCGCGCTGTCCAATCGCGGTCTGCTGGACGGTCTGGACGACGCGACACTGGAGGAGGTCATGGACCTGTGCCTGGCGTGCAAGGCATGCGCCACGGAGTGTCCCACGGGCGTGGACATGGCCCGGCTCAAGTATGAGTGGCTGTCGCAGAAGAACCTGCGGCACG
>JBGPAW010000154.1:0-8380 GCA_041480905.1 Phycisphaerae bacterium | reverse complement strand
CTGGGAATCGGCTCGAAACCATCGGTTCAAGGGGATCGAGTGGCAATTTCAGAGCGCCGACGCGAGAATCAAACTCCGCAGACTGTACCCGAAAATTACAGTGGGGTGAGGCACTAGTCGTGGTTATAATTGAGAGCGGATGCGAGGGGATGACTTGCGCAAAGGGAAGGCATGATGCGGTCCGATGATTTGCTCAAACGCCTGGAGGATCACCCGTTCAAGCCGTTTCGCATCCATCTGTCGGACGGGACGCGCATCACCGTTGAGGAACCGGGCATGGTCATTGTGGGGGTGTCCACGACCGTCCTGCCGACGAAGTTCCGCCGCAGCCCCCAGGGGCGTCGCGTGGCGGAAGACTGGCGCACCGCGGCTCTGCTCCATATCGTACAGTTCTCCGATGCGGACGGCCGCTCCAACGGCGGGCGTCGGAAAAGGCCCTGATGAACCGTCGGGTGAGGCATGATCTCCAAATCACCGACGACACAAAAAGGACGGCAGAAGGTTCCGGCAGGAGTCCTCGACGAGGTGATTCGGCGCGTCGTCGAAGTGGCCCATCCGGAGCGGATTATCCTGTTCGGATCGGCCGCCAAAGGGCGGATGGGCCCGAACAGCGATATCGATCTGCTCGTGGTCAAGCGCGGGCGCTTCGACCGCGGTCGCGTCTCGGAGGCCATTTACACGAATCTGCACGGGGCGGGAGCGGCCGTCGACCTCATCGTCGTGACCCCTGACGAGGTCGAACGCTATCGTCATTCACGCTGCCTCGTGATCGCCTCGGCGTTGGCGGAAGGTAAGGTCGTCTATGCGGCCTAAGCGCTTCGCGCCCGATGACCCCCGCGAGTGGCTCAACGGCGCCCGGAGCAACCTGGTCCGGGCTGAGCACATGCTTCCCGGCACGTATTCTGGAAGACCTCTGCTTTGACGCCCAGCAAGCCGCCGAAAAGGCCGTCAAGGCCGTCTTCATCCATCGAGGGATCGACTTCCCCTATGTCCACACGATCTGGCGCGGCTCCTGTCCCTGCTCGAAGAGGCGGGCTGCCAGGTGCCCAGGTCGGTTCAAAAGGCCGAGGCCCTGACCCGGTTTGCAGTCGAGACGCGCTACCCGGGGTTGGCCGGCCCGGTCCGAAAAAGAGATTACGAGCGCCTCGTGCGAATCGCGGGAGCGGTTCTTCGATGGGCCGCGCGGGAGCTGGCCCTGCCGGTGAAACCCAAGCGCACACGCCGCGGCCGCCGACGATAGTCCCGCGCGGTAAGCCAGGCCGCCAGCCGGTGTCACAAGGCCACACCGCCGTGGAACGACGCAACATGCCCGCGCCCTTGACGCAGGGCGTCAAGGGCTTGGGCATGCCACCCGGCCACAACTTCCGCCGTGGGCTGCTCGCAGACATCATGAATGTCGCTTTTGTCCTCGTCGGTTTCCGACCGGGCGTCGATCAGCGGCGTTGCCAGTCAGGTTCAGGGCAAGAAGTCCGGCCAGCAGCTCCTGCTCCACCGCGGGGTCCGCCACCCCGAGGATGGGGTTCACCCGGCCGCGCGGGTCGCGGTTGGGCTGGAGCTTGTCGGCCCAGTCCTCGGGCCAACCGTAAGCGGCCAGGACGGCGCGGTCCAGTTCCAGGTGGGCCAGTTCCAGCCAGGTGGGGCGCTCGTTGTAGAGGTTGGTCAACGTGTGGCGCTTGAGCTGCGCCTCGGACAGGGCCGGCGCGCCGTCCGGGCCGACCGGATTGAGCCACTGGTCGCGCAGTTCGTGGAGCTTGGCCGCGGCCGCGGCGATGCGCTCGCGCAGCCTCCGTGCCCGGCCCGGGTCGTAGTCCTCAGGGGCGCCGGGGAAGTCGTCCGTTGGGGGAACCTCCTTGCCGATCCCGCCGGCCAGCGGCGGAAACGGGAAGGTCTCGAAACAGGTCGTGGGCGTGTAACGGCAGCCGGATTCCGCTTCGCGAAGTTGCGTGCCCATGCGCCGGGACCAGCGTTCGTGGACGGCGGAATGGAGGACGCCGAAGAAGTAGTCGTCATCGCGGGCGAAGACCGGGACCGTCTTGTCTGGCTGGATAGATGTAGCCAGCCACACGAACAGGCGATGCTTCGCGACCATCGGTGTGCAGAGAAACCGACGAAGCTGCATCGCTGCGTTCCGCACCCCTTCGCCGCTCCGCCGAAAACGCCACCAGAGCTTTCGAACACGTGGATCGCGATTCTTCATGCGGACCGTATAGACCGTGGCACGGATGTATTCGAAGGGTTGTTCAAATTGAGCCGCCTCTTCTTCTGTGGCGATCGAGTTGAAGTCGATGATCCATTGGTCATATCGGCCGGTAGTCAGATCCTCCGCGTTCACCCAGGGATGGAGGACATCGCTGTTGCTCCTACCGTTGGGATTCAGCGACTTCAGGAATTGCATCGCCAAGTCACGCGATATCTCAAACTTAGCTCCTTTTTCAGGCGACCTTTGATAGATACCCAGATTCTCGTGGATCTTTCCGGCACTGGCGGAATCGAAAGCGGAGGTGAGATTCGAGGTTACCTTAGGAGCAGGCTGACCGTCGAGAAAGCGCGTGGGCTCGGAACCGTCATCAAAACCGACCATCGAGATATGAACGTTGGCCCCGTCGAGGATCCAGTCGCGATCGGAGACGGCGAAAAAGATGTCGCCGGTCTCCTTGATACGCTTGAGCACTTCCCGGTTGGCCCCGCCGCGGATGCCCTGCGTGGCCAGCAGCCCGGCACGGACGCACGCGAGACCGGCGCGGTTCGCGGCGGCGGTGCGCGGACGACCGGACCGCTCCCTTGCGGTCGCGGCTCGGTTTTGGATCGCCTGGCGGGCCTTCTCAAACCAGTAGCAGCAGAGGTCCGCCTCCCGGGGGACGCGCCCGTCCCACACCTCGAACAATCTGTCGATATACTCATCGCCCAGATGCGTGCGCAGCAGCTTCCCGCCCAGGAACGGCGGGTTGCCGATGATGACGTCGGCCTGCGGCCATTCAGGTTCGCGTGGTTCGTCCGGGTCGGAAAGATCCAAAATCGCGTCCATGCGTACGATGCTCTCGATCGGCTCCAAGACCGGGTTACGGGGGGCCACGAAGCCGTTTTGACGCATCCACTGCAAGTACCCGATCCAGATGACCACCTGCGCAAGCTGATGGGCGTACGGCAGAATCTCGATGCCGTGCAGTTGCGTCGGGCGGACGTGCGGGATCAGGGAAAGGCCACGGTCCGCACCGAAGGCGATGACCTCCTTTTCGAGGTCCAGCAGCAGGCGGATGGCGACGTAGAGAAAATTCCCGGAGCCACAGGCGGGGTCCAGAACCTGCACGTGGGCCAGGCGCTCCACAAAGTCCTGAATGAGCTTGTCGTGCTTCTTGCGCGCGGGGGACTCGCCGCGAGCCCCAGCCTTTTTCCTGGCGGCTTTCTGCACATCCTCCCACAGCGTGTCGCATTGCGCCCGAACCTCGGCCCACTGCCGCCGAAGTGGGGCCATCAGCACCGGCTCGACGATCGTCAGGATGTCCTCTTTGCTCGTGTACTGCGCCCCCACCTGGGCGCGCTTATCGGGGTCGAGCGTTCGTTCGAAGAGGGTGCCGAAGACGGAAGGCTCAACGCAGGACCAGTCGAAGGCGCTGATGCTGATGAGCCGTTCGATCTCGTCGGGCCGCAGGTCGATCACCGCCGCATCGGCAAAGAGCCCACCGTTGAAGTAGGCGATGGTATCGGCGCCGAAATCGCCGCCCTGTCTCATGGCGTCAAAGAGACCGCCGAGCAGCTTGGACAGGCGCTGGGGGTCCTTCTTGCACTTGCCGAGCAGGCTGGTGAAGATCTTCTCTGGTAAGAGTTCCACGTCCTCGGCGAAGAAGCAGAACATCAGCTTCATCAGGAAGTGTGCCGCATCGGGGGCGGCGACCCCGCGCTGGCGCAGCGCGTCGGCCAGCATGCCGAACTGCCCGGCGGCGGCCTCGGTGACGCCGACGGCCGTTTGCTCGGGACGCAACGCGTGCGGTTCGGTGAACAGCTTGCGCAGGATGTCGAGGTTTTCCGGCCGGGACAGGCCATCGAGGTCGAAGGCATGGACCCGCTTGACCGTGCCGGTGAAGTTGGTGTGAATCTCGAACCGGTCCAGATCGCAGACCACCAGCAACGGCGGGTTTTCCAAATCCTCGCGATAGAGCAGAAGCTGCTGGTAGGCGGCGGCGAGGTTCTTGTGTTTGCCCTTGTACTCCCAACCGAAGTGCCCGCGCATCCAGACGTCGGCCCAGCCGTCGCCGCCCCCGGTCTTGCGCACGCCGCGCTCGAAGGTGTACCAGGCGCCCGTGGGGTCGGCGTCGGCGGGCTTGGGCTGTTCCAGGAGTTCGCAGAGGTCCAGAAAATGCTGTTGGTACGCCGAGCGCTCTCCTAACTCAGACCGGTGCCACTTGGCGATGAACTGCTGTGGAGTCACTCGTCACTCGCCGTTTACCGCCGGGATCTTCGCGGCCACGTCCCTACACGTACTCATATAAGGGCACCGTCCGGCTGGGGCGGTCCAGCGTGGCCAACAGGTGCTCGAGATGCCGAATGGTGTCTGGCGCCAGCAGCACGTCACCGCACGCCTCGCACACTTCCGCCGGAACGTGATCGATGACCATCACGTTACCCCGGTAGCGCACCGTGTGCGTCACCGTGCTCGGCTCATAGCTTCCGGGACATCCTTGGATGGTGCACTTCATTGGGCTGTCCTCCGTTGTGTCGGCGTCACCCATTTGGGCGGTTCCGGTTCGTACACGGTGATTATAACCGCCAAGTTCTCTCCCGTCGTGGACACGACGTGAAGGTCTCGGCCTGTCCGGGTAACCCCATGCAGAAGGCAGCACGGACCACGCCGGTGCTCAGGATAATTCTCCAATATTGTCCCGGTCGTCAACGCTTCCAAGACGGCGCCTAGCGTTATCTCCTCCGCCACCATCTCCTGGTGGGCGTGCAGGGTCACGCGATACCGGCCCGCGGTGGCATGATCGCGAATCCGTTGGGCGATTGGGTCTGGGGCCGACTGCATCATCACCTCCCGAACGTGTCCCCGCCGTTCTCCGCCGCGGGCGCATCGGCTGCACCCTTCAAGGAGGCTCCGTTACACGCCATTTCCCGCCGGGCCGGCGCCCGGGGTCTCGCCGGGTGCCGCATCCTCGGCACCTGGTACCTCCTCCCTCGCCTCCTCGGATTCATTCCCTTCCGAGGCCGGGATTTTGGCGACGGCGACGACACGGTCGTCCTCGCCCAGGCGGATCATGCGCACACCCTGGGTGGCGCGGCCGATCTCGCGCAGCTCGGCCAACCCGGTGCGCAGCATGATGCCTTTGGCCGTGATCATCATCAACTCGTCCTCGTCGGTAACGGCTCTGACGGCCACCACCCGGCCGTTGCGGGCCGTGGCTTTGATGTTGATCACGCCCTTGCCCCCCCGGCGCGTGAGCCGGTACTCCGTCACCGGGGTCCGCTTACCAAACCCGTTCTCGCAGACGGTCAGAATGGAGGACTCCGGCCGGGCGGCGGCCATATCCACGACCACGTCGTCAGGCTTGAGGGTCATCCCTCGGACACCGCGGGCGCCGCGTCCCATGGCCCGCACCTCCTGTTCTTCGAAGCGGATGGCCATGCCCTCGCGCGTGCCGAGGATGATCTCGTCGTCGCCGCTGGTCATGGCGACGTTGACCAAAGAATCGTCCGGGTCCAGCGTGATGGCGATGATGCCGTGGGAGCGCGGGTTGCGGAAGGCGGCCAGCGGGCTCTTCTTGACCGTGCCCTTGGCCGTGGCAAAGAAGGCGAAGGCCTCCTCGAACTGCCGGACGGCGAGCACAGCCCGGTGTCTTTCGTTGTCCTGCAGTTTGAGCAGGTTGGCCATCGAGCGGCCCCGCGAGGTCCGCGGCAACGCCGGGAGATCGAACACGCGGGTCCAATAGACGCGGCCGCGATTGGTGAAAACCAGCAGGTAATCGTGGGTCGAGACCACGAAAAGGTGTTCCAGGAAATCGCCCTCCTTGGTGTCGCTGCCCCGGACGCCCCTGCCGCCGCGCCCCTGCTTGCGGTAGCTCTCCAGGTCCGTCCGCTTGATGTAGCCCTCGTGGGTGATGGTGACCGTGACCTGCTCGACGGGGATCAACTCCTCGATCTTGAAGTCCCCCACGGCCTCGACGATCTCGGTGCGACGGGCGTCGCCGTACTTCTGCTTCAACTCGTAGATGTCCTCGCGGATGATATCCAGGATCAGCCGCTCGTCGCGGAGAATGGCTTCATAGCCCTCAATCTCCTCGACCAGCTTGCCGTAGTCGCCGGCGAGCTTCTCGATCTCCAGCCCGGTGAGCCGCTGCAACTGCATGGTCAGGATAGCGCCGGCCTGCACGGCGGTCAGATGATGGGTCGCGGTGGTAAACCGCTGCACAAATGCCTCGGGCAGGAGCGTGCGCCAGGTTGGTCCCTCCGCAAGGCGCAGGGCGCAGGCCATCAGACTTCTTCTGGCAGCCTCCGGATCAGGGGAGTCCTTAATCAATTGAATGATCCGGTCGATGTCGCCCACCGCCAGGATCAGGCCTTCCAGGAGGTGGGCCTTCTGCTTGGCCCGGCGCAACAGGAAAAGGGTTCGCCGGCGGATGACGTCCTTGCGATGGTCAACGTAGAGTTGCATCAGCCGCTTCAGCGGCAAGGTCTGCGGCTGGCGGTCGGCGAGCGCGATGTTCATGATGTTAAACGTGGTCTGCAGCGGCGTATATTCGTAGAGTTGGTTGATGACCACGTCTTCGTTGGCATCGCGCTTCAACTCCACCTCGATCCGCACGGGATGTTTGCGGTCCGAGGCATCGTTGACGGCGCTCACGTCCTTGATCGTCCCGTTCTTCACCGCCGCCGCGATCTTCTCCGTGATCGTGGACCGGAGCACCTGATAAGGGACCTCGGTGACGACGATCATCTTGCGTTGGCCGCGCAGCTCCTCCACCTCCACTTTGCCGCGCACGGTGATCGCGCCGCGTCCGGTGGTGTAGGCGTCCACGATGCCTCGCCGTCCGCAGATTTGCCCGCCGGTGGGGAAATCCGGTCCGGGCACGTGGTGCATGAGTTCCGTCGTGGTGAGGTTCGGGTGGTCGATGAGGGCGATGAGACCGTCGCAGATTTCGCCCAGGTTATGGGGGGCGAGATTGGTGGCCATGCCCACCGCGATGCCGCTGGACCCGTTGACCAGCAGGTTCGGGAACTTGCTGGGCAGGACGGTGGGCTCCTGCAGGGTGGCATCGTAATTGGGCTCAAAGTCAACGGTGTCATACTCCAGGTCGGCGAGCATATCCGTGGTGAGGGCGGCCAGGCGGGCTTCGGTGTAACGCATGGCCGCCGGGGGATCGCCGTCCAGGGAGCCGAAGTTGCCTTGGCCGTCCACCAGCGGATAGCGCATGTTCCACGATTGGGCCAGGCGCACCAGCGTGGGGTAGATCACCTGTTCGCCGTGGGGGTGATAGTTGCCCGAGGTGTCCCCGGCGATTTTCGCGCACTTGCGGTGCTGGCTGCGGGGGCCCAGACGGAGATCGTTCATGGCCACCAGGATGCGCCGCTGGGAGGGTTTGAGCCCGTCGCGGACGTCGGGGAGGGCCCGGGCCATGATCACGCTCATCGCGTAGGTCAGGTAGGAGTCCTGCATCTCCGTGACGATGGAGTGGTTTTCGATGCGTTCCGGTGCTTCCGGGCTCTGTGGCGTATCGGCCATCAACGGCGCTCCTGTAGACTCAGGCGCGAATGCAAAATGTTGATTTTACGGCAATCCCTGGGTTGAGCAACTTGCGTGCCTGGTGGGTCCCGTTTCGCAATCTGCTTCTCTTTCGGTTCCAGACGGCCGATAACCTGTTATCCTGAGGGGCCATGGCGGGGCCTACGGCATCGAAGTAGTCGGGTAGGTTGGGGCAGTGAAACGGCGTATCTGCATCCTGACCGACGGGCATTTGGGCCTCTTCACCGCCAAGACGGCCGTCGGCCTGCTGCGCCATTGCCAGGAGGAAGTGGTGGCGGTGGTGGATCGGGCCCACGCCGGCCAAGACCTCCAAACCCTGGTCGGTGCAGGCGCGGGCGTGCCCATCGTGGAGAGCATCGCCGCGGCCAAGCCCTACCGCCCGGATCATCTGGTCATCGGAGCGGTCTTTCCTGGCGGGCGGTTGCCCGATGCCTGGCGGGTGATCATCCGCGAGGCGCTGGCGACCGGGATGGATATTATCAACGGCCTGCACACGCGGCTCAACGACGATCCCGAGCTGGCTCGGGCCGCGGCGGAAGCCGGGCAGAAAATATGGGATGTGCGGGCGTGCCCCCAACCCCTCGCCGTCGGCACGGGCAAAGCCCGGCAAACGCGAGCCAAGCGGGTGTTGACGGTCGGGACCGACTG
>JBGPAW010000153.1:0-8398 GCA_041480905.1 Phycisphaerae bacterium | reverse complement strand
GTAGCCCAGGGCAACGCCCTGGGGAAAAAACACACCCGCTCTGCACAAAGCCCTGAAAGAGCGTACTAACGGTGCCGCGCCCGGCGTGGGCATGACCCGGCCCTGAAAGGGCACGCTACAGTAGCCCAGGGCAACGCCCTGGGGAAAAAACACACCCGCTCTGCACAAAGCCCTGAAAGGGCGTAGTAACGGTGCCGCCGCCGGCTGGTGCCAACCGATTCGCCCCGTCGTCCTCTACCCCGACTGGTGGGTGGAACCACAGCCCAGAGGCGTCGAGGTTTGGGTACTCAATCCGATGGCCTTTCCCGGATTCCTCGACCACGAGGACGTCAACCTCGCACCGGAGGAAATCGCCCTGCTCGCCTCGGCCCTGGAGACCTACATCCGCGCGTCCGCGTGAACGGCTCAACTCGGCGCGCGTCTCGGTCCGGGACCGTATCCACTTGCCGTTCGACTCGTCATTTGCCTCGTGGTTTCCGTGGCGGCGGTTTCGGCTTGGACCGAGTACGTGCCGGACTCACCCGCGGCGTAGTTGCTTTCGCTGGCGAGGCCGGGGCCTTGCGTGGACGGCGGGCTTTCGCCCCACCGCTCGAACCCTTTTGGCTTTCAGACGGGGTCCCCAGCGTCTCCGACCAAATGGATCGGCTCGGTTTCTTGGTCGTCCGGCGCGAGGACTGTGAATGCCCGGTGGTAGCGCGGCGTTCGCTGTGTTCGATAACGAGCGTCCAATCTGGTCCGGGGTCGGGCAGTTGCTCCAGCAACTCCTTGTCCGAAAGGGTTTCCCAGCCGGTCAGCGATACCCGACTTAAGAAACTATGCGGAAGTGACCCGCGCAGAATCAACATACTGTCGTGTTGGGACAGCGCTCGTCCGAAGATCATCCCCCAAAGATCCGAGACTATTGCCGGCTCACGCTCAATCAGTCCGTTCCAGACGTCCGCGCGATTCTGCATGTCGAGCAATCGGCCCAACCACACAGCAGCGCGATCCGGCGCTGCGACGGCCGCGGCCAGCAGTTCGGCGCTCACCATCGCGCTTATATCCACGGCGGCGGATTCGATCCAGGCCTGGGCAGCCTCACTGACTGTTCTGACCAGAGGGTGGTCCTCGTTCCACGCTGTCTGCAACTTCTCGAAAGACGCGCCGACCAGTTTCGACCAGGCGGGCGGAAACGCGCTGACCCAGGCGAGTTGATGTGGCGGACGTTTAGCTGCGCTAGTCCAAAGTGGGACGGGTGCGGGCCCTGCCCAGGTGCGGCAAACGACAATGTGGCTGGGACTCAACGTCTGGGGACCCCAGTAAACCGTCCGAGCGCCAACACATTCTAGACAATCGAGGAGTTGCACGGGCCCATTCCGCCATCGCGCCGCGATATCACCTTCGTGCCTCAAGGATCCGACCTTCGGTCCAGCCGGATATTTCACGGGCGACCATAAAACCTGTCCGCGAGCGCCGCTGCTCGATCGCTTGATCCAAAACGCCTTAGCGACGCCTGGTTGCGGGTACAGACATGCCGTCAGCGAGCGAAAGGGGCCCGCCATGCTAGAGAACCGCGTGCCTACGATAGATGCAGCGCGCCGGTCGGCCCAATCGATAGCGCTCTTCATCGATTCGGTCGGCGCCAGTTGTTGCCGGGAGGCCGTAATATCGCCCGCATCACGCGCTTCCCAATCGATCTCCACGATTGCCTTCGAGCTTTGCTTCCAGCCGAAAGCAAACACTCTCGCCCCGCAGCGACTTTCCAGGACGGACAAGTTCGGGACGAGCCCGTAGCGTTGAGAACTGTCGTACCTCCCCAGAAACGGCAGAATGTTTCGGATACCGCGCATTCTTCGCACACGCATGAAGGCTGGAGACGGGCACCCGTCCAACTCGAAA
Source organism: Phycisphaerae bacterium (assembly GCA_041480905.1). Lineage (GTDB taxonomy): Bacteria > Planctomycetota > Phycisphaerae > UBA1845 > UBA1845 > JAAEQG01. The sequence continues at coordinate 6,520 of JBGPAW010000153.1, read as the reverse complement.
TAAGGCACCGAGATTCGATATGCACCCAATCCTTCGGGCAACTCGCCTTCATCCGGCGCGAACCAGCGCACGCTTCTCGTCGCCTCGACGCGCACAGCATCCAACAGCTCGCGCTCCGAGTCGAGCGCTGCTTTGCTGGCCGACGACAGGAGGTCGACTGGAATGCCAGGGCGCGCATCGCCCTCGAGGTGACTCAAAAGGAACCCCGCCAGGCCTTCGTGGGTCCGGACCCATCCCGGCCCGCAATTGAGGGCCGGCGTACTAGCGTCGGCGCATTGAACCGTAAGGCGCGACGGAATTCGGGCAAGCGTCTCTTCGACGTATCTCGTCAACTTGCCAGAAAATGCCGACACGTCTTCGCCCACTATCTCCCGTCTAAGCCGTAGCGCCACCTCGCTGCCCTGGCGCGCGTAGTCGGTCTGTCGCAGTTCGCCGAACGAACCGACGCCCTCGGTTTCGAAATACCAGCCCGTGGCTTCCTCGTCGCCGTGCGCCTGGCTCCGGCGCGTGTGGATCTCGACGCGGTCTGCAAGCATGAAGTAGGCCAGTACTCCAATCCCGAACTGCCCGCTCCGTGCCACCCGAAAGCCGGCCTCTTTGCACCGGCGGGCGAGCGATTCGATTTCGCGGCGGCGGGCTTGACCGCTAACCAGGACATGTTCCTCAATGACCCGGCGGGTCATCCCGACGCCGTTATCCGTGCACACCACCCACCAGCGTTTGTCCGGGTCCGCGCCCCGCTCCTCCAGGCTCAAGCGCACCTCATGCTGCTCTCCGAGCTTGCTCTCCCAAGCGCGATCCGCCGGATTCGGCATCTTCAGACGCTTGGCCGCAATCTCTTCCTTGACCGCGTCGAAGCCGTTCTGGAGCAGCTCGCGCACGGCGACCAGGGGTTGGTCGCCGTAAAGCCTATGAGACCCAAGTAATTCAAGCAGCTTCTGCGTGTTCGGCCGGAACGCACCGTCGATGTAAACGTATTGCCCATTGAGTGGCTCGATCTTGCGCGTCGCCGCCGGTGGAAGGGTCCACTGCAGGGCACGGTCGCTCGGATCGAGGCCCTGTTGGAACTTGCGCTCGTCGGCCAGGCGCCGGCACACCGCCAGTTCCGTGTCAATCGCGTCGGTCATGTCGATGATCGCCCGGTGCAGCCGCGCGTTTTCCGGGCGAGCGTCGATCAGGACTCGCTCCGGTTCGATGTGGGGCGAAATGTCGTGGTCCTTCGCCCAGAAGATCTGGCTGCGCTCCGCGACCAAGCGGTGACGATAGACGACCTCCGGGGTTCGCTCCGGATCCACCTCCACGATGTCGGCGATCCGCAAGGCGGCCGCCAGGTAACGTAGGTTGACGGCAACGCCGGGTGAGCCGGCAAGGCGGCTATCGAAGCGACTCGCGACAAGGTGATCGAACCCGAAGTGGTGGCTTTGGCACAGGGCAATCAGGTCCTCCCGCCAGTCGTTGAAACGGCCCATACTGAAGTTGGAGAGTTCACGGCTGATCCAGTCGCCGCTCCAATCATTGTGGCGGGACCGCACGTAATGCGCCACGAGCTGTTCAGCGAGGGCGCGCCGTTCGGGGGTCCCCTGGTCCTTGAGGAGCGGGACGGCCCCGGCGTCTTCGTTCTCATCCAGCCAGCGCTGTAGAGCCTCGCGCTCTTCGGGAAGCACGTCCTTGATCTCACCGAATGCCACAAAGTCAAAGACCGCCCTTTCTTTGCTGACCTCCGGGACCATGCCAATGTCGTGCAGGTAAGCAGAGAGCAGGAGCAGGGCAAGCTCATAATGGGTGAGGAGCGGGAGCGTCTCAGGCGGAATGACCTTGACCATAAGTTCCGCCACCCGGAAGGCGTGGCCGGCGTCGTGCAGCGTGAAATCCGTCGGCGCCGTGCCGCCGGCCACGAGTACCGGCTCGACCCTCTTCATCACGCGGCGTAAGTCGGCCCGTACGTCCTGCAGGTCGCGGTATTCGGCCGCGCATTTCCCGAGTTGGATGCAGAGGGACGTTTGCTCCCAACCGTTGACAGCCGGGTGGATGGCCGGAACGTCTGCCGGGGCGACCTTGGCACGTCGAGAGCGGTGAGAAACCTGCACGACGCGAGTCTAGCACGCACGGCGAGTGCGTTCAACTGTCACCCGAGGCCCTGCGCTACGTGCGCGGAACCGGGCCCACCTTTTGGAGGCGGTCGGACCCGCGTGCCTCCGCGTCATCCGCGGTTCCTCTCCCCGAAGTTCCCATCCCCTGATTGGTCGTATCCGCGTGCATCCGCGTGCATCTGCGGTTCCTTTTTCCCAGACTTGCCGCCCCTTGACCGGTTGAATCCGTGCGCATCCGCGGTTCCTTCCTGGCTTATGCGCAAGGCTTCTTCTTCTCGGTGGACTCGGTGACCTCTGTGGCCAATCTCTCTGCTTTATCTTACCTGCGTTTGTCAGCGTTCACCCGCGGTTCCTTCCTGGCTTATGCGCAAGGCTTCTTTTTCTCGGTGAATTCTGTACTGCTATCCCCCAGAATCTACGCAGGCCGCAGAGAATATCAGCCGCGATAAGGCTCAAGAAGCGCAAAAAATCACTTCAATCCATCATTGCTTCTTTTGCGCCTTTTGTGCTTTTTCGTGGCCCTTTGGGTTGCGGGCGGAGCCCGCGCCAAGACCTCTGTGGCCAATCTCCCTGCTTCATCTTACCTGCGTTTGTCACCGTTCCCCTGCCCTGGACACCCTGTGTTCAGGGTCTGCAGTTTCGTCGTTTCGCCTTTCCGACGTTTCTGCCTCGTTGCCTCTTGCCCCTGGCCTTTCTCCAATCCGCAATCCGCAATCCGCATTCTCCAATCCGCAATTGATCCCGTTGCTGCGGTCCATCAGGTGCCGGTGCCCAGAGTTTCTCCGCGAGCGACCGGGTATTCCTCCACGATTCTCTCCAAGTCGCCTCTTTGAATCAAAGCCCGCATCCGGGCCATCAACCGCTGAAAGAAACGCAGATTGTGAATCGACGCCAGCGTCGGCCCCAGCATCTCGCCGGTGATGAACAGATGCCGCAGGTACGCCCGGCTGAAATGCGCGCACGTGTAGCAATCGCAGCCGGCTTCCACCGGTTCGTCGGCCAACCGGTGTCGCTGGTTACGCAGCTTGAGATGCCCCGTGGCCGTGAACACGTGGGCGTTCCGTCCATTCCGCGTCGGCAGTACGCAGTCGAACAGGTCCATCCCGCGCCCCACGCTCTCGACCAAGTCATGCGGCGTGCCCACCCCCATCAGGTAGCGCGGGCGGTCCGCCGGCAGCAGCGGGGCCACCTGCTCCAGGACCCCGAGCATCTCCGCGCGCGTTTCACCGACCGACAGCCCCCCCAGCGCATACCCGTCAAAGCCGATCTCGGTCAGCCGCCCGATGCAACCGGCCCGCAACTCCAGGTCCAGCCCGCCTTGCACGATGCCGAACAGCCACTGGTCCTGCCGCCGGTGGGCTCGTTTGCACTCCTCGGCCCAGCGTAGCGTCCGCTCCGTCGCCCGCCGCACCTCCTCCGGCGGCGAGGGTAGCGGCGGACACTGGTCGAAGGCCATGATGATGTCGGCCCCGAGTTGCTCCTGGATCGCAATCGAGGTTGCTGCGTCGAGGAACATCGGGGCTCCGTCAAAGTGCGACTGAAACGCGACCCCTTCATCGCTGATCTTGTTGATCTCGGCCAGCGAGAAGACCTGAAAGCCGCCGCTGTCGGTCAGAATCGGGCCGGCCCAGCCGCAGAAACGGTGCAACCCCCCGAGCTGGGCGATGCAATCCGCCCCGGGGCGCACCTGCAAGTGGTAGGTGTTGCCCAACATGATCTGGGTGCCGGTCTCGCGGAGCTGTTGCGGCGTCACTCCTCTGACCGTGCCGCGCGAGCCGACCGGCATGAAGGCGGGTGTATCCACCGTCCCATGCGGTGTGACGAGCCGGCCGCAGCGGGCGCCCGAACGGGGGTCTGTCGCCAGAACCGTGAAGCTGAACATCCCCCCCATGCTACGTCACCGGCTGCAAGACGTACAGACGCCCAATATTATGCGTAACATTTAGATGTTACATATATGATTATCAAGCCGGTTCTTCCGTTTCGGTAAGAAGCCCGCAGGGCCCTGGCCGATCGGGGATATCAAGAGGGACCAGGACGCCTGCGGGCTCTGTTATCATTCCGACGCCGTGGGGCGCAGTCCGCGAGGATCCCCGCGCCCGGTCGTAAGTATCGCTCAAGCAGTAGGTTCTGCTGCTACCCATTTGGCCAAAACCCGCCGTTGTCGCTCAAAGGAGGGTATTTTTGCCCATATTATCTTTTCAGGTGAAAAAGAATTGAAATGAGGCCGTTTCGCGCACCCAGCAGGCGCGCCTGCCCGCCTCGAGATTCGCACCTGGACTCTGGAGTCAACCGTGGGTTGTCGGTTCTCGGCGGGCGAAGTCTTTGGCCGTCGCGTTGGGCGAGGTCTTTGGCTGCCGCGTTGGCCGCGAGAGGCAGTAGCGAATACTATCCCGCAATGGTTCGGACGTTACGGGGCATGTTGATGGTGGTGACTCTGGCGGGCGGCTACGCGTGGCTGACGCCGCGCGCCGGCCCCGAGTTCGGCGGGGACGTCCGTTTTGTGGAACGGGCGGAATCGGCGGGCTGCCTGAACCACCACAGCATGGTGCAGTTGGCCCAGGAGTTCGACAACATCATGCCGTGGTTGTCGTCGGTCGGTGCGGCTGCGGCGGCAGGGGACTACGATGGCGACGGAGACGCCGACCTGTACGTGATCAACTCCGGGCGCGGGGCTGCCAACCGGTTGTTCCGCAACCGGGGCGACGGGACGTTCGAGGACGTGACGGCGGAAGCGGGCGTCGAGTGCGGCAACGCCGAGGGTGCGTGCGTGCACGCCATCTGGGGCGACGTGGACGGCGACGGCGACCTGGACCTCTACGTCACCAAGTGGGCCGCTCCGAATACATTGTTTCGGAACAACGGCGACGGCACGTTCAGCGATATCAGTCACGAGGCCGGCGTGGACTACTGGGGCTATGGGAACGCCGCGACGTTCCTGGACTATGACCGCGACGGGCGGCTGGACATCCTGGTAGGCAATTATTTTGCGGAGACGGTGGTCGATCCCCGCAGCGGGCAGCGCGTGCGCAACGATTTGTGGCACCCGGTGACCACGCGCGTCATGCACGACACCTTCACCAACGCCCACAACGGCGGGCACAAGGTGCTGTACCACAACCGCGGCGACGGGACGTTTGAGGACGTGACCGAGTCGGTCGGGTTGAGCTACACCGGCTGGACCCTCGCGGTGGGCTCCGGCGACCTGAACAACGATGGGTGGCCGGACCTGTACATCGCCGACGACTTCGGCCCCGACGAACTCTACCTGAACACCGGGGCGACCGAGGACCCGCCGCGCTTCCGGCTGGTGATCGACCCGCGCGGGCACCCCGGAGTAGGCAACGACTGGTGGAAGGGGATGAACGTCGACATGGGCGACGTGAACAACGATGGCTACCTGGACATCTACGTCACCAACGTGCTCTCCCGGCAGTACAAGACCGACGAGGGGAACATGCTGTGGCTGAACTGCGTCGATCCGGCGTGTCCGGGCGGGCGCGGTTTTCGCAACATCGCGGAGGCGGCGGGCGTGAACGACGGGGGCTGGGGTTGGGGAGCGAAGTTCGCCGACTTCAACAACGACGGGCTGCCGGACATCTACGCGGTCAATGGATTCGTGACCGGCGACCCGGACCATAACTACTGGTACCAGATTCAGGAGATGGTGACGCAGACCAAGAACCAGACGACGGATGCGGCGGACTGGCCGGTGATGGGCACGCGCGATCTGTCCGGTCACGAGCGCGGACGGCTGTTCATTCAGTTGCCTCCATCCGGGAAAGATGGGGCGGCGGGGCCGCGGTTTGCCGAGGTGGCGGAGCGCTGCGGCATTACCGATACGTTCAACGGACGGGGCATTGCCCTGGCGGACTACAACCTGGACGGGGCGATTGACATGTACGTGGCCAACCAGGGGGCCCCTTCGTGTTACTACGTCAACGCGTCGCCATCGCCGGCCAAGGGACGCGGTTTCATGCGGATCACGCTGGACCGTCGCCGACGTCCGGTGCGGGTAAACCAGCTTCAACAGCCCCGACGCGATCTTGGTGATCGCGGTTTCGCTCCGCTTGCCCATCCCGTTAAAGTCCACCCTTGACAGACCTTCCCCCTGTCAAGGGTCCACGTGATCGAGCAGGATGTGGCCGTAATTGCGGGAGCGCATCTGGTGCATGATCTCGCTCAGGTAGTCGGCCATGAAACCGACGCCCCGGGCGAGCCTGGATTCGGAGACCTGCGGAGCGCACCAACCCGGCAGGCCGGGTGGCCCAGGTCCTGTGGACCTGGGGCTGGAGTTTGGCCCTTTCATAGTGATCGGGGGATGAAGCAGCGGTAACCCGCCGGTGACGGGGAACGAAGGGGCGAAAGGGCTGCGCCTTGACGGTTCTGGGCGGGGCTGGTATCTATGTTTATAACTAGATATCGAAAGG
>JBGPAW010000152.1:0-8431 GCA_041480905.1 Phycisphaerae bacterium | reverse complement strand
CATCGGGGTTCCTCCTGTTCCAGATGACAGAATAGCGCCTCATGTGCAGGAGTATCCCCTCTCCGCGCGCTTCGCGCCATTAAAGTGGGGCGCGAATTCTTCCAGGGCGCCAAGAGATATGGCCAGACCCCACCATGAGTGCCGTATATGACGCCTGCGAAACGAGAAGCGCATCGGCCATAACCATTGAGGCATCAGCCTGTTGCGACAAGACGCTGCTGTTGTCAGGGTGTCTTATACGGATCGGCATAAAACCTTCACCATGGCCTCAGAGTGCGTCGACGCGGCTGAGACAAGCGGCTCAGGCTGTGATCGCGGGGGCACAGGTTGCCAGGGCTGTGTTGCATCCCCAAGACTCATTCCGGCGAAACGGCATTTTCGACCGAGTTGGTCAGGGTGCAAACATCATAGGCCAAAGCGGTTTCCGCTGCAAGACGGGTATTCCCGCCGGCGTGCGCGACAGAATCACCGGCATCCCTCAGCCCCTGCCTGCGGAGGGCAGGCGTCAGCCGTGGGAAAGCCTTTCGCCCCTGCGTGGCTTGGGGATCGAATCCGCTCTGCGTCCTATCCCGGCCCCCGTTTGGCTGAAAGCCTTGCTCTGTTTCCTGCCTTCTTGCCTTCTCCGCCCCGCTTTCGGCGTTTCGGCGTTTCTTCTCGATCACGCGCCAAGTTCTTACACCGGGGATTCCGCGCGCCTCGGACCACGGTGGTCCCGGACGCCCGCGTGCCCCATCCCGTTCCGCAGGTCCACCGGCCCGACGGACGGGGTGGGGCACGGATTCCACGAGCAAACCATCTGCCGCGGGCTTCAGCCCGACTTTATCAATGCCCGCAGCCCCGCGCCTCTTGCCTTCTGCATTTTTCCAAACGAACCCAATGTGCAGCGCCACTTCACAGATGGTCGCGGACCGCGCCTCTCGGCAGCCTGGAGAGGCTCACCCTGCACGCGGAACCAACTTTCATGGAGGAGAACGAATCGGGCTACCCTCTACCACCCCTGACGGGACTTGCAAATCCCGCGGGCTTCGGTTTCCATGCCGCCCTGAGTATGCTTCCCGCAGCCAACAGGGAGATCGTCCCATGCCGATCAGCGTACGTCGCGTCCGGCCCCGCGTCCTTCAACCGTTTTTTGTGACCGCGTTCTTGGCGACCCTCGTCCTTTCAGCGGGCGGTTGCACGACGCCGCAAATGCTCGTGCGGGCCACCGCCTACGATATTCGCATCGACCTTGATCCCGCGTCCAACCACCTGGAGGGTCAGACCGCGCTGCGGCTAACGCGCGTCGCGGACACGCCGCCTCTCCGCGGCCCGGTGGTCGTAGCCTTTGAGCTCAACCCAGCCCTGGACGTAGCCGCCGTGGACTGCGACGCGGCGGTGGTCAAGGCCCACGTCACCGCGCCCAAGGAGATCAAAGACCCGCAGCACCACGAAGGGCCGATCCCGCTGATCCACCGCCTCACCCTGGATCGCCCCGCGCGCGAATTCACCATGACCGTAAGCTACGCCGGAAAGCTCTACCAGGACCCCTCCGCCGGCGAGAAACGCGGCGAAATCCACAACTTCACCATGTCCGCCCACGTGGGTACCAATGGGGTCTACCTGAGCGATTCCGGCGGCTGGTATCCCGTTCCGGCCCTGCCTGACGAGGCCGCACCGGAAAACGCGCTGGCGGACTATCGTCTGGTCCTCGACCGCGTGCCAGGAATGGAATTTGTGGCCGCCCTGGACCCGGCGACCGACGCGCCGGGCCACGACACCCTGTGCTGGAAATCGGCCCGCCCTCTGCCCGGCATCGCCCTCACCGGCGGCCAACGCCTGCGGTACTCCGCCGCGCATGACGGCATCTGCTTCAGCGCCGTGATCAGCGCGGAGAAGGAGTCGTTCGCAGCGGACCTGCTCGATTGCGCCAAACAATGCTACGACCGCTACGTGCCGTTGCTGGGGCCCTATCCCTTCCGTGAATTCACCGTGTTGGAAAGCTTCTTCAGTTCCGGCTTCGCCTTCCCCGGGGTCACCCAGTTCACCCCGGTCATCCTGAATGAGAAAAAGCCCTACTGGCGGCACGGTTATCTCGACCACGAGTTCGTACACAACTGGTTCGGCAACGGCGTCTACGTCGATCCCCACGACGGCAACTGGTGCGAGTCCCTCACCAGCTACTGCACCAACCTGTTCGGCTACGAGCTCGACGGCGATTCCGCGGGAGCCCGTGTCCAGCGCCGCAACAAGTGCCATTTCCTCAGCCGTCTCAAACCCGAGAAGGACAAGCCCCTGGGCACCTTCGGCCAAAAGGACGGGGCCGATCGGGAAATCGGCTACGACAAAGGCTGCATGATGTTCCACATGTTAGCCTTCAAGATCGGCCCCGAGGCGTTCTGGGCGGGAATCAAACGACTCACCACCCAGCGAATGGGCCGGTTCACCAACTGGGACGATCTCAAGGCCTGCTTCGCGGCCCAAACCGATCAGGACCTCGAAGGGTTCTTCGAGCAGTGGGTGCGTAAGAGCGGGACGCCGCTGCTCGCCATCCTCTCGGCCAAACACGATCCGGCGGGCGGCGCCCTCGAACTGGACATCTCGCAAGGCGAGACCGAGTTTGCTCTCGACGTGCCGATCCGCATTTACCAGGACGACGACAACCACTACCGGGACGTTCTGGTCACCATTACGTCGCCCGAGCAGGTCGTGCGTCTGCCCGCCGGTACCGCACCGAGGTTCGTGGAGGTGGACCCCGACTATCACCTGTTCCGCAAAGTGCCGGACGATCAGATTCTGCCCACCAGCGGTCTCACCCACTACGCAAAGAAGCTCGTCATCATTCGACCGGACGCCGAGGTTTGGAAGAACTACGATCTGGTCGCCTCGGACTTCGAGGAAGGCAACAAGGCGGAGAACACCACTCGGCTGACCGTCGCGGAGGTCACCGCGGAGGCCTTGTGCGACACGAGCGTGCTGGTGCTGGGGACCGCGGTGAACTGTCCCGCGGTGCAGGATTTGCTCGTCCGGGCCGACTGCCCCGTGTCCTGGGAGGAGACCGGTTTTCACGTGGGCGGGAAGGTCTACGACCAACCCGGCCAAGCCGTCTTCGTCACCATGCGACACCCCGATGATCCCAAGCGCGGCATTACCGTCTACTACGGGAACGACGAGCGCGCGTTGGGCAACGCCGGGATCCTCGGCTACTACTCGAACAGCCTGCTGGTGTTCGGCCCCGCGAGTGCCGGGTCGAGCGGCGCCGGCACAGGCGGGATGACGGGCATGGGCGGTGGTACGGAGGTCCTGTACCGCGAGGACCTGGAAACCCGCGCCCGCGTGCCGGTGATGCGCTAACTCGACTAGGGACTCGTGTGCGGGCGATAGATCGCGCTTCCCCAAACGACGACGTCGAGCAGGGGATCGTAACTGCCGGTGATGGTGTCGCCTTCTGTGGTGCTACCGGCGAGGTCGAGCCCGGCGCAGGTGAAAGTCCCCATCACCTGCAAATCACTGACCGTCCAGATGAACGTGCCGTCCACGAAGCTCAGCGAGGCGCTCGGCGTAAAGAAAGCTCGGCCGTTGACCGCGGTGCAGGCGTCCATGCCGCCCAGGCCGCCGCCATTGTCGTTGGCGCTGCCGGCGCCATTATCGTTGGCGTTAATGCCGCCGCCGTTATCGTTGCTGTTGTCGCCCGCTCCGCCGCTGTTGTCATTTTGATCACCGGCGGGACCGTCCCCGATTGAATGGGGTCCAGGGATGACCGTACCATCCGTGCCACCGCCCGATGCCCCCGCGCCGCACCCGCCGGTGACCCACAGCGCCGTCGCCGCCATCAAGCACACCACAAGCCCCGCTCCCATCCACAACTTGTCTCCACGCATGTTCAATTCCCCGTCATGCGGTGACAACCCACTTGCAGGCCGCCGTCCCCGGAGCAAGAAGCATCCTCGGGGTGGGCCTCACCGGATAGTGCTCCGCACGGTCTTCGCCCGTCGCGGGATCGCCGCGGACCACCCCATACTGCTCGCATGATTCGCCGAAGATGTCTGTCGCGTCAAGCTCCAGCGGGTGCGGCGTGTGATTCATCACAAAAGCGTCGCAAACCTGACCCACCACGTCTTCCAGCGTACAAGCCGCCCGATCGGTACGCCGGATCGAATCAGCCATCAGATCGGTCCGGGTGTGGGGCAGTTCGAGGCGCACGACGTCGGCCCCGGCGGCCAGCGCGCGGCGGTGGAGCGGGTCGCTGAACGACGCACCTTCCACCACGATCTCGGGCCCGAAAGCCTGTCTCCTCGCGCCCGGAGGGGCGCAGGCGCGAGCCAAGGCCGGCAACGCCCGTGCGCAGCGCTCGAACAAGGCCCCCGGGCGAGCGAACATGACGCGCACCTGCTGCTCCGCCCCGACCGTCACGTCGAGGATCGCCCCGAGGACGCCGGGATCAAACTCGCCGCCCGAGTCCCCAAGAGCGCCCAGGCAGGGGGACAGACCGATGCCCTCGTTCCAGGGACGATGCAGCGGCCGCCAGAACACGCGGAACCTCCGCGTGAGGTAGCGTGCATAGGGGCAGGGGAACGGTAACGGGCGAACCAACTGTTTGAGCCACAGCATCGTACCGTAGATGCCGTCTTCGTCGCCGCCGCGCACGCCGGTGCGGACCAACAGGGCCGGACGGCGATGCGGAGACAACGCGAACGATTCATCGTCGTCCCCGAACTTAACGACCACGCCCCGTGCCGAGGTTTCCGAGCGGTGCAAGCCGAGGCAGGTCAAGGGCTCGAAGCGCCCTTGCAGCTCGATCAGTTCCTGACGGAAATCGCGTTCGTTCCGAGCGGGCACCGCGTATTGCCCGAGGGCGGGCGGCGCGGAACCGAGCATGTTCAACAGCAACGTCCCCGCCAGGTTGACTTCGCCGAGGGTGGTCGGTGGAGCCTCCAGCGCGGCGAGATCACAGACTACCACGACGCCGCCCGGAGTTGCCTTGAACAATCCGATGGGTTGGTCCATGGTGGCATCCCGGTCGGTCACCGCGGTGAGAAACACTTCGTATCCGTGGTGTTGGCGGAAATCACGGAACTCCCGGTTGTTGACGAACTGGCGCTGCCCAAAGCCGGTCGGGTCGGTTGCCATCCCGGCGAAGGGAAACACGTCGTGCAGGGCGAAACCGGCGGTGAGCGCACAGCCGCGCACCACCCTCGCGTGCATGGGGTCGTCCCGCTGCTCCACCAGCCGGGTCTCCAACCGGGGTTGCGACAGCGACGCGAACGCCTCGATCGAGATGACGATGGTCCGCCGGCCGGCCAGCCGTTCCAGGTCGTCAAGCCCGCGGATCTCGGGCGGCGGCCGGTCGCCGGGAACCAGGATCGCATCGGCCCGCAACTCGCGGGCGTTCGCGCTCCGAACCGGCACGGCCCGGACGTTCGCCGTTCCGCAGTGCCGGCGCAGAGCCTCCAGCAGCGATGGCGTGGCGTGGGCCTCGCCGTATACCACCGCGCGGCGGACGGTCCGGAGCGGTCGCTGGGCGTAGGACGGCGGTGGGATGGCCAGCACGTGCGAACACGCGTCCGGCTCCATGATCGGAAACAACCGCACGTCGTACACCCGCGCCCATCCCACTGCCCCGACCAGGCCGATGCGAATCTCCATCCGACACGTACCGACCGGGGTCTTGAAATACCCGCGCAAGACCAGCGGCCGGTCCGGATCAGTAGGCGGCAGACCTATCGCGTTCTTTCTCTTCTCGGAGACCTCCGCGTGCTCCGCGGTGAATTCTCCGGACCGAGAGGTTTGACGGACCGGGGCGAAACGCAGGGTTTCGCCGATCGGCCCCTCCTCCCCCTGACACCGTACCGCCAGGATCAATCCCCCGGCCTCCGCCTCTGGGTGACACATGCACGTCACCTCGGCTTCGAGGCGGTAGTACCGGCCGGCCTTGGCCCGCAGAGTCTGAGACCAGACCGCGTCGGCCTCGGGGTGGTCGCAGGCAATCCGCATGACCCGGTTGGCCCACCCGTCACTGGGCGGCTCATACCCCCAGCGCGCCGCCGGTCCGTGCGCGCACCAATTCCACGACCGCGGCGCGGCCTTGCCACGGGCCAAGTTCGGATTCTTTACCAGATTGACCGCGTCCAACGCAGCCGCCCCATCCCACCGGTCGATTCCGGAGCGGGAGTCCACAGGAACGTGAGCGCCACCTCCCTCCTCCAGGAGAGGGCGGCCAACCCAGGTACGCTGCTTCAAGGAGCGGCTTACGGCTGAGTGATCTCGAGCAACTCCACTTCAAAGATCAACGTGGAGTTCGCCGGGATCTTGGGTTGCTCTCGTTCGCCGTAAGCCAACTCCGGTGGGATCACCAACTTGCGTTTGCCGCCCACCTTCATAGTCAAGAGACCTTCGCTCCAGCCCTTGATCACCTGATTCAGGGCGAACTCCGCCGGTTCAACGCGCGTGACGGAGCTGTCGAACACCGTCCCGTCCTTGAGCCACCCGGTGTAGTGCACCTTCACGGTGGAGGTCTCTTTCGGCGAGTCTCCTTCGCCCACTTTGAGGTCGTAGTACTTCAGCCCGGAGGGCGTCGTGATGTACTTGTCTTCCGGCGTCTCGGTCAAGGCCGGGGGCGGAGGAGGTTCGGTGACCTCCATCAGCTCGACTTCCACGATCATCTGGGTGGGGGGTGGTTCGGTGGATTGCTGCGTGGTGGGTGGCGGCCGCCCCGGAATGAGCAGCTTGCGCTTGCCGCCGGCCTTCATCCCCATCAAACCCTCCTTGATCATGGGGTGGCCGATGCCCGAGATGGGGATGCTCAGCGGGTCCGCGCGTTCGGAGGTGGTGTTCATCAGGGTGCCGTCCGCTTGCCAAGTGGCGGCCCGGAGCTTGAGAACGCTATTGGGGGTGGGGGAAGATCCGGTCCCGACCTTGAGTTCCACGTAGCGCAGGCCGGATTCCACGGCGACTTCCTCCTCCGGCTTGGTCGCGGTCATTCTCGGCGCCGGGTCGATCCCGACCAATTCAATCTCGAACCGCAAGGTGGCGTTCGGGGGAATCCGCGGCGGAGAGCCGCGCAAACCGTGACCCAACTGGGGCGGAACCATCAAGATGCGCTTGCCCCCGACCTTCATGGTCGCCAGGCCCTCCTCCCAGCCGATGATCACCCGGGGCTGTTTCATGCCGAAACGAAACCCAAGAGGCAGATTACGCTCGTAGGTGCTGTCGAACTGGGTGCCGTCCTCGAGCGTGCCTTTGTAGTGGATTTTCACAAAATCGGACGGCTGGGGGACAGGTCCTTCCCCCTCCTTAACGTCCTTGTACTTGAGCCCCGATTCGGTCGTGGTAAAGCCTTCTTCTTCCGCCGGTTGCGTGGCGGCGGCGGGTTGGGTAGTGCCAGCGGGCTGGGTCGTGGGGCCTGGCTGGCTCGCGGGGCCCCGCTGGGAGGCCGGGACCGGTGGAGTCGTGGCGGAAGGTTGCGAGGTCGGCGTCGGTTGGGCTCCAGCCTCCGCCCAAGTGGTCAAAAGGAGAACGACCGCAACAGCCCACATCACAGAAACACGGCGCGTGCTTGGATCAGGTGTTTTCATGGAAAAAATCCTTCAGGGGTCATTATTCGGCTGCGCCCCCTCGGGGCGCCTAAGAGAAATCACTATACGCCGGCGCCCGTGGTCTGTCAAAAGCACGATGGAGCCATGCCGGTACGCCGCACTGATCCATTCGAACTCGTCGTATGGCGGGAACCTATCTGCAGTTCGCCTCTCGGCTCATCGAGCTATTGGGGCGCGGGTGGACAAATTCTCCCGCAAGGCCGGGTAAGCGTTGGGACCGCCGGCGATGAAGGGGTAGTTCGTCTCCGCACAGACGGCGGGATCGACCGCGAACAAGGGTCCGCCGCGCAGGTCGGTGCAGGTGCCGCCGGCGCATTCGACCAGGAGCGCCCCGGCGGCCAAGTCCCAAATCCGACAATCCTGGGCGTAAGCGGCGTCCAACCCGCCACTGGCGACCAAGGCCAGGTGCAGGGCGGTGGCGCCGAGATTGCGAATGGCCCAGCGACCCAGCCAAGGGGTGACCACCTCCTGGGTGGCATGATGGGCCCCCAGTTGCGCGCCCACCAGCAAATTGCCGTCCACCGGGCGCTGGGAGACGCGTACGGGTTGCCCGTCGAGCCAAGCCGGTCCGCCGGCGGCGGCCAAGAAAACCTGGCCCGTGTGGTGCCACCGGATGACACCTAGAACGGGTCGCCCCTCGTCCAGCAGGGCCAGAGTGGTGCCCACGATCGGAAATCGCCGGACGTAGTTTCGCGTGCCGTCCAGCGGGTCGAGGACCCAGCAGTAGCGCGCCCGGGCGGGATCAGCCCCGCCAGGCCCGCCGCGAACGGTCTCTTCACCGATCACCGCGTGCCCCGGGCAGCGCTCCAGGATCCGGCGCGTCATCATCTCCTGGATGGCCACGTCCGCCGCCGTCACCT
>JBGPAW010000151.1:0-8452 GCA_041480905.1 Phycisphaerae bacterium | reverse complement strand
GCCCGCCGCCGGGACTTCACCATCAACGGCATGTTCCTCGACCCAACCGACGGGCGCATCATAGATTACGTCGGCGGTCAGGCCGATCTGCGCGCCCAATTGGTTCGGGCCATCGGCCATCCCGACCGACGCTTTGCGGAGGACCATCTGCGGATGCTGCGGGCCGTCCGTTTCGCCGCGGCCCTGGGGTTCGCCATCGAGCCGGGAACCCTGGCGGCCATCCGCTCCCACGCCGCCAGCCTCCGGGAGATCAGCGTCGAGCGGATTCAGCAGGAACTCGAACGGATTCTCACCGGCGGCACGCGCCGGCGCGGATGGGAGTTGCTGGCGGACTCGGGTCTGCTGCTACAGGTATTCCCCGAGGAGACTTGGTCGCCGGCGGAGGTGACCGACGTCGCCGAGCGCCTGACGCCCCTGCCGGAAGACGCCGACTTCATGCTGGCACTCGCGGTGGCCCTGCGCGATTTCACGCCGGATTCCGCCGGGCGGATTTGCCGCCGGCTTCGCTGCAGCAACGAGATCGAGCGCGGCGTTTTCTGGCTGCTCCAGCAGCTCCCCCGCGTGCTGGAGGTCGAGTCGCTGGAGTTGGCCGACGTGAAGCTCCTGATGGCCGACGACCGCTTCCGGCGCCTCACGCACCTGCTCGAGGCCGAATGCCGGGGCCGACTGAAGAGCAGCTCCCCCCTCGACCATCTGCTGGCCCGTATCTCCGCCATTCCACCCGACCGGGTAGCCCCCCTACTGCTGGTCGGCGGCGACGACTTGCACGCCCTGCGCGTCCCGGAAGGGCCGATCTACAAACAGGTGCTCGACGCTGTTTATCGGGCACAATTGAACGAAACGCTGGCCGACCGCGCCGCCGCGCTGGAGTTGGCCCGCCGGCTACTCCGACAGGCGGGCGTGGGCACCGCCCGGGAGAATGTCAGTCTCCGGCTGGACGGAGACTCGCCGGGACCGCCCGAACAATCGGCCCACGGCTGAACTGAAGGCTTCCATCTCGAGGAAGAACACCGGGGTCACGTAAAGCGTCAGGAGTTGAGAGAACAGCAAGCCGCCGACCACCGCCAGTCCCAGCGGACGGCGGGATTCCGCCCCCGCCCCCCAACCCAGGGCGATCGGCAGCGTGCCCATCAGGGCCGCCATCGTGGTCATCATGATTGGGCGGAAACGGACCAGGCAGGCTTCGTAAATCGCGTCCCGCGGGGTCTTGCCTTCGCTGCGTTGGGCCGCGATGGCGAAGTCCACCATCATGATGCCGTTCTTCTTGACCAGGCCCACCAGCATGATGATTCCCACAAAGGCGTAGAGGTTCAGCTCCACGCCAAAGGCGCGCAGAGTGACCAAGGCCCCGAAGCCCGCGAACGGCAACGCCGACAGGATGGTCAGCGGGTGAATGAAACTCTCGTAGAGAATGCCCAGCACCATGTAGATGACCAGGACGGCCATGATCAGGAGCAGATTGAGGCCGCGGAGCGACGACTGAAACGCTTGGGCCGTGCCCTGAAAACTCGTGCTGATGGTGGCGGGCAGCGTCACCCGGGCAAGCTCGTCCACTTGGGGGACCGCGTCGCCCAGGGCGTACCCCGGCTTGAGGTTGAAGGAGATCGTCACCGCCGGTAACTGCCCGGAGTGGTTGACCGACAGCGGACCCACCCCACGGGTCAGCTTGGCCACCGCGTCGAGCGGCACCAGCCGGCCGGTGTTCGACCGGACGTACAGCATCGACAAGGCCGAGGGGTCCGACTCGAAGGCCGGCTGAAGCTCCAGGATGACCTGGTAGTCGTTGTTCGGCGCGTAGATCGTGGAGATCTGCCGTGAGCCGTAGGCACTCCCCAGGGCGAATTCGATCGACTCCGCGCTGATGCCCAGGGTGGCGGCCTTGTCGCGGTCGATTTCCACGTTCACCTGGGGATTGCGTAGGAGCAGATCGGTGGTCACGTCCTGGAAACCGGCCAGGCCGCGTACCTTCTCCGCCAGCAGCGGCGCGTAGTGATAGAGCTCGTCCGTATCGGGGCTTTGGAGCGTGTACTGGTACTGGCTTTTGGTCAGTTGGCCGCCGATCTGGATCGGCGGCAGGTTCTGCATGAACACGCGCATGCCGGGTACCTGGGCGAGCTTAGGACGCAACTCCTGAATGAGTTCGTCCACGGAAAGCTTCCGCTCCGGTCGCGGCTTGAGCCGCAAAAACATGCGTCCGGTGTTGCTGAACGACGTCGCCCGTCCGCCGCCCCCGCCCCCTGCACTGGACATGAACGAGTCCACGTTCGGATCGGCCCGGATCACGGCCGCAACGGCCTGCTGGTGCCGCACCAACGCTTCAAAGGAAACGCCCTCCGCGGCTTCGGTGATGCAGAAGATGCGCCCCGTATCCTCGTTGGGGAGGAACCCCTTGGGGACCGTGATGAAAAGATGAACCGTCTCCGCCAGGATGATGGCTGAAACCGCCATCGTGGTGAGCTTATGCCGCAAGACCCAGCGCAGGCCCCACTCGTACACGTGCAACATGCCCGCAAAGAAGCGTTCGGAAGCGACGTACAAGCGGCCGTGCCGGACGGTCGCCGGAGAACGCACGAACCGGCTGCACAGCATGGGCGTCAGACTGAGCGACACCACTCCGGAGATGAGGATCGCCACCCCGATCGTGACGGCGAATTCGTTCAGCAGCCGCCCGACGATCCCGCCCATGAACAGCACCGGAATGAACACCGCGGCGAGCGAGAGGGTCATGGAGACGATGGTGAAGCCGACCTCTTTGGAACCGTTGAAGGCGGCTTGCAGCACGCTCTCACCCATCTCCATGTGCCGCACGATGTTCTCGAGCATGACGATAGCGTCGTCGACGACGAAGCCCACCGAGAGCGTCAGGGCCATCAGCGACAGGTTGTCCAGGCTGTAGCCCAGCAGGTACATCACGGCGAAGGTGCCCACGATGGACATGGGCATGGCCAGGCTGGGGATCGCCGTCGCCGACAGGTTGCGCAGAAACAGAAAGATGACCATCACCACCAGGCTGAGGGTCAGCACGAGCGTGAATTTCACGTCGTTCACCGAGTCGCGGATCGAGGCGGAACGATCGTAGAGTTCTTGAATCGAGACCGAAGCCGGCAGTTGGGCCTGGAAGGTGGGCAGGAGTTGTTTGATGGCGTCCACCACGGCCACGGTGTTCGTGCCCGGTTGCCGCTGGATGGCCAGCACCATGGCCCGCTGGTCCACGAACCAGGCCGCCGTCTTGTCGTTTTCCGTGCTGTCAATGACCCGGCCCAGCTCTTGCAGCCGCACGGGTTTCCCCTGGCGGTATGCCACGATGATCGGACGGTAGGCGGCGGCGTCGAACAGTTGACCGGAAGCCTCGACGGTGAAGGCTTCGTGGCGGCCGTCCAGCACCCCGGTCGGGAGGTTCACATTGGCGTTCTGCACCGCGCGGCTTACTTCGTCGATCCCGATGCCGCGGGCCGCCAGGGTCCGCGGGTCGAGCTGGATGCGCACCGCGTACTTCTGGGCTCCGAACACCATCACCTGGGCCACCCCGCTGACCATGGAAATCCGCTCCGCCATGACCGTCTCCGCGTACTCGTTCAGCGTGTACAGCGGCAGGGAAGGCGAAGTCAGGGTCAGGTACAGGACCGGCTGATCCGCCGGGTTGACCTTCCGGTAGGACGGCGGGGTCGGCATGTCCGGCGGCAGCTTGGTGGTTGCCCGGGCGATCGCCGCCTGCACGTCCTGGGCGGCCGCGTCGATATCCCGGCTGAGGTTGAACTGAAGCGTGATCTGGGTGGCGCCGAGCGCGCTGGACGAGGTCATGGAATCCACGCCGGCAATCGTCGAAAACTCCCGCTCCAGCGGCGTAGCCACCGACGAGGCCATCGTCTCCGGGCTCGCTCCGGGCAGCGCGGCGCTCACCTGCAAGGTGGGGAAGTCCACGTTCGGCAGGTCGCTGACCGGCAGCGACAGGTAACCCATAATGCCGAAAACGAGGAAACCCAGCATCACCAGAGTGGTCATTACGGGCCGACGGATGAATGGGCCGGAGACGTTCATGAACCCGCTTTGTCGCCGCTCGACGCGGCCTCCTTCACTTCGACTTTGCCCCCCGGCACCACGCGCAGGTGCCCGTCGGTCACCACCCTTTCGCCGGGCAGGAGCCCCTTCTCGACCACGGTTTGGCCTTCGCGCGTGAAGCCGACCATCACCGGACGAGATTCCGCGGTGAGGTCGTCCTTGACCACAAACGCATACGGCCCGCTCTGCCCCGTCTGGATGGCCTGACTCGGAACCACGACCGTGCCGGGCTGCGTGGTGAGCGTAAGGACGACATTGACGAATTGTCCCGGCCACAGGCGGCGGTCTTGGTTGGCGAAGGTGGCACGCAGGCCGATCGTGCCAGTCGTGCTATCCACCTCATTATTGACGAAGCTAAGCAGGCCGGCCTCAGACGAGCCATCGTCCCCGGCGATGGTGACGTGGACCTTCAATTCGCCCTCCGACCGGTACCGGTTGATCGAGGCCAAGTGTTGCTCGGGGACGTCCAAGGCCACGTAAATCGGGCTGACCCGGTTGATCATCAGGAGCACCGTCTCGTTGGCTTTGACGATGTTGCCGCGGTCCGCCAGAAGACGGCCGGTCACGCCGATGATTGGCGAGCGGATGGAACAGTATTCCAGTTGCAGACCGGCGTTCTCGACGGCCGCCGCATCCGCTTGCACGGAGGCTTGCAGCGCGTCGGCGGCAGCCCGGCTCTTTTCGTACTCCCGCTGGGCTGCCTGACCCTGGTTAAAGAGGTCCGCGTTGCGGGCGGCCTCCAATTCCGCGTCTTTGGCCAAGGCCGTGTCCTTCGCCAGGTTAGCTTCAGCCTTCCGAAGATCCGCCTGGAAAGGGCGGGGATCAATGGTGAATAGTAGATCACCCGGGGCGACGTCTCGACCTTCGGTGAAATGGACCTCGAGTATTTGGCCCGAGACCTGGGGTTTGACCGTGACCGCCGCGTAGGCCTCCACGGTCCCGATCGTGCGTATCTCCACCGGGACATCTTCCTCCACTACGGTGGCGACGCTCACTGGCGCAGCCGCTCGGGCGGGCGGCGGCCTCGGCTGTCCGCCGGCCGGGTTCTTCGCACATCCCGGGATAACCCCGACCCCGGTTAAAAGGAAGCTAAGGCAGACCCCCCCTACCGCCGCCGAATACCTCCCTCTCCATCTTTCCCGCCACGCCGACCGGATTTCGGGTGTCATCTCAGTATCAGCTCCTGACCGCGGTTATTGTAGGTACAGAAGCCACTAGGAGAAAGGTTCATCAGCCTGAATCCCGGATCTCACGCAGGCCCAAAGAGGATGTAGCCCTCCTGCCCTTCCCAACTCAACTGCCGTGGGGCCACTTTTTTTTCGGAGGCGACTTGACTTCCATGTTCTAGTGTGCTATAGCTATAGTGCAATGTGTTGCTAATACGTCATACAAGGGGTTGAATTGGCTGGTTTTGCGATGCAGTTTACAATCGATCCAAAGAGTGGCGTGCCCTTTTACCGGCAGATTATCGACCAAATCCAGTTCGCCATCGCCGACGGGCGGCTGAGCTGCGGCGACCAGCTCCCCACGGTGCGGCAGCTTGCAGTGGAGCTGAAAATTAACCCCAACACCGTTTCCCGAGCTTATCAAGAACTGGAAATCAAAGGTGTGCTCAGCACCCAAATGGGCACAGGGACGTTCGTGGGGAACGAAAAAATCGAGATATCGGACGTCGAACGCAGGCGGATGCTCGATCAGATTTGTACCGAGTTGCTCTCGCGGGCATCATCCTACGGTTTCACCTTGGACGAGGTGATCGACGGCTTGAGCGAGCGCGCGGAGGAGAGCCGACGGTGAGCGAGGAACCGACATCGACTCCAGCCTTGGTGCCCGATCCGCCGCGTGCCGTCCTCAGGTCGTTCTTCCTGCGGCGGATGCAGGTTATGTTCTTCTGTGCGCTAGGGTTCGTGGTCTCGGCTGCGTCGATCGGCGTGATTCTGTTTTTGGCCGTTCGGGAAGTCGTCACCCTTGGGCCGTGGCCGATAGACGGTTTGGTGATGCTGGACTATCGTCTCGCGCAGACCACGGCGGTCATTCTCGACAAGCGACTCGTCCCCGAAAAGCGCATGGGCCCCCACCACCGCTGGAAGGTGACTTTTCGGTTCACGACCCTCGAGGGCAGGAACGTGGAATCGGCGGGCTATACTTACGATCAATCGTTCGCCAACAAAATGGCGGGCGAGGCCGTCGAGATTGAATACGATCTTGACAACCCCCGGCGGGCCTGTCCGGTGGGCGGCTGTGTGGAGTCAGCCCCGCCCTCGGTGAGGCTGTGGGGGGTGCTGATGCTCGCCCCGTCCGCCCTCCTACTCATAGCCGGGGTAGTGATGTTGGTTCTCGTCGGCGTTCGATCTCGAAGCGAGCGGAAGCTGCTCGCCTATGGCGTGGGGACTGCGGCCGAGGTAGTCCGCGTGAAATCGGTGTGGTACATCCATTTCGGCACGCGACATCCTTTTGACGTTCACTACCGGTTTCAGGATCACCGGGGTCTGGAAGTGGCCGGCCGGGATCGGACGTACCATTACGCCTGGGCGGCAGCCTTGAAACCTGGAGACAAGGTCGGCGTGGTTTACCATCCGCGGATGCCGGCCACAAACGTGCTGTGGCTCCACGGCCGCGATAGTCCGCTCCCTGACGGTCGCGGTTCGGATGGGTGGTGAGAGACATGATCCGACGATCTTACTAAACACTCAGGCGTGAGCGTGGAAAAATAAGGACTCAGCATTGTTTTCTTACGAGGAGGCCAGATCATGGCAGTGAGCAACATTAATCTTCCGAAGATTTCCTTTGAGGCGTTCTCGGCTACGGCCCGGGCCGACTACCGCTTCGCGCCGTTCAACATCGTCCTGCTGGTGGCGTTGATGCTGGTGGGACTGATCGCCCATGTGACTTGGCATAGGTTCAGCGTCGAGGCGGTGGTTTACACGATCGCGGCCGCGCTGGTGCTGGCCGGCGTGTTCCGGGCAGCGCAGGTTTGGGAAGCTGTGGTCATCACCGGGGCCATCGTCACCTTAGTGGGCTATCTGGCGTTTCGGAGCATCGGGATACCGCCTCGGGTCCTGGTCGGAACGACGGTCGTGGCGGCGTTGATCGCGCCTTGCCTCCAGATCGCCTTTCAGTGGGAGCGGGCGGTGCTGCTGCGGTTTGGGAAGTTTGTCGGGATTCGGGGGTCCGGCGTATTCGTCATCCTGCCGGTGATCGACAAGGTGGCCCAGTACGTGGATCAGCGCATCCGCGTCAGTGACTTTCGAGCGGAGACCACCCTGACCAAAGACACCGTGCCGGTGAACGTGGACGCGATTGCGTTCTGGATGGTGTGGGACGCCGAGAAAGCGGTCCTGGAGGTGGTGGACTTCGAGTCGGCGGTGCTCTTGTCGGCCCAGACCGCGTTGCGTGACGCCATCGGGCGCAGCGAGTTGGCGGACCTGCTCTCCCACCGGGAACGCCTGGGGCGTGAGATCCAGCAGGTGTTGGATGCCAAAACCAATCCGTGGGGGATCACCGTCCAGGCCGTCGAAATCCGCGACATCATCATCCCCAAGGGCTTGGAAGACGCGATGAGCAAACAGGCCCAGGCTGAGCGGGAGCGACAATCGCGCATCATCCTGGGCACGGCGGAGACCGAGATCGCGGAGAAGTTCGCCAAGGCCTCGGAATCCTACCAGAACAACCCCGTCGCCCTGCACCTGCGGGCCATGAACATGGTGTTTGAGGGGCTCAAGCAGAAGGGGTCGATGATCATCGTGCCCTCGACCGCCGTGGAGACGATGGGGCTGGGCGCCTTGGGCGGGCTTACCGCCTTCGGGCGGCAACCGAACATCCCAGGCCGGTCCAAGGAAGATGGCGCCGCGCCGGCCTCCACCGGCGACGCCGCGAGCATAGAATAGAGCAGGAGAACAGTGCGTGCCGTGCTTTGACGACGCGTACGTGTTTAGCGTCATCATTGATAAGGTATCCGACCCTGAAAGCTATGGGTAGTATTAGCCCTGAAAGGGCGAAAGTAGGTTTCCAGGGGCGTAAGCCCCTGGAAACCTATTCGCAGATGCCCCTACGGGGCAGGGTCAAAGCGGGGGCACGACACGGCCTACGCCGGCTTTGGACTATGGTGCTGGCCATGCCACGCAGAAGCAACAAACTCTGGATCGGATTGTGGAGTGTGGTGCTGACGGCGTCGCCCTGCGTGGGGCAGGTGGGCGATACACGCACGACGGCGGAGAAAGACACTCCGGAAGCCGCCCGCGTCGAAAACCTCCAGCAGGCCGAGGACCTATGGGCTGAATTGCGGAAACTGGGCGACTGGAACGAGCAGGTCGGCCCCATCGCGGACACGATCGAGCGTTATTGGTCCCAGAACGGATGGACCTCCGAGGCGGACCAGTTCGCCAAGCTCGCG
>JBGPAW010000150.1:0-8522 GCA_041480905.1 Phycisphaerae bacterium | reverse complement strand
CGGCTCCATTCGGACCAATCACGGCAGCAAACCGGGGCAGCTTGAGGTCCAACTGTTGGATACATCGGAAGTTGGTGACGCGTATCCGCGTGATGGCCATGCTAGCTGCACCTTCCAGGCACGTCGGCGGTTACCATTCCGGGCCGCCGTCGTAGGCGCCGAAAACGGACTTCATGGTGTCCATCATCTCGCCGACGGTGGCGTCGGCCTCGGCGGCGGCGATCAAGGACGGCATCATGTTCTCGCCGGCGCGGGCGGCCTGCCGCACGCGCTCCAACGCGGCACGGTGACGCGCGGCGTCGCGGCGGGCCTTGAGGGCCTTGAGCCGGGCCACCTGCTCGTCCTCGGTGGCCTGGTCAATCTGAAGAATCGGGATCGACTTCTCGTTCTCTTCGCGGAACTTGTTGACCCCGACGACGACCGACCCACCGGACTCAAATTCCCGCGCTTGCCGCAGCGCACTTTCGGCGATGCGGCGGCGGAAGTAGCCGCGGTCGATGGCCGCCATGACGCCGCCCAGGGCATCAATCTCCTTGAAGATTCCCTCCGCCTTCGCTTCGATCTCATTGGTCAGCTTCTCGACGAAGTAGCTTCCCGCCAGCGGATCGACGGTCTGAGTCACGTTGGTCTCGTAAGCGAGAACCTGCTGGGTGCGGAGGGCCACCTTGGCGGCGTCCTCGGACGGCAAAGCGAGAGTCTCGTCCATGCTGTTGGTGTGCAGCGATTGGGTCCCGCCGAGCACGGCGGCCATGGCCTGGTAGGCCACCCGAACCACGTTGTTCATCGGCTGCTGTTCGGTGAGGGTGACGCCGGCGGTCTGGGCGTGAGTCCGCAGCCACCAACTGCGTTCGTCCTTGGCCCGGTACTTGTAACGCATCATCCGGGCCCAGATGCGGCGGGCGGCCCGGAACTTGGCGATCTCCTCGAAGAAGTCGTTGTGTACGTCGAAAAAGAAGCTCAACCGCCCGGCAAAAGCATCCACATCCAGTCCGCGCTTAAGCGACTCCTCGACATACTCCATGCCGTCGGCCAGGGTAAAGGCCAGTTCCTCGGCGGCGCTGGCGCCGGCCTCGCGGATGTGGTATCCGCTGATGCTCACCGTGTTCCACTGCGGCAGGTGTTGGGTGCCGTACTCAATGGTGTCGATCACGAGCTTGACGCTCGGACGCGGGGGAAACACAAACTCATTCTGGGCATGAAACTCCTTGAGGATGTCATTCTGCAACGTGCCGCGGACCTGACCCAAGGGGACGCCCTCCTCCTTGGCCACCGCGACGTAGAAGGCCAGCAGGATCGCCGCCGGGGCGTTGATGGTCATGGAGGTGCTGACCTCGCCCAGGTTGATCCCGGCGAACAGGCGGCGCATGTCCTCGAGCGAGGAGACGGCCACGCCGCACCGGCCGACCTCGCCGAGTGACAAAGGGTCGTCGCTGTCGCGGCCCATCAGGGTGGGCAGGTCAAACGCCGTGCTCAGCCCGGTCTGCCCGTGGGCCAGCAGGTACTTGAAACGCTGGTTGGTCTGGTCGGCGCTGCCGAAACCGGCGAATTGGCGCATGGTCCAGAGGCGCTTGCGGTACATGTCGCGGTGGATGCCGCGAGTGAACGGGTAGCAGCCGGGCTCACCCAGTTGCACGGCGGGGTCAAAGTTCCGCAAGTCTTCCGGGCCGATGAACGGCCTGTCTTCACCGTGCTCAGGCAGCGGCTGCGGGACCGGCGACCCTCCCGCAGGCGTGACCGGCGCCGTCCTCCCCCCACACCTCACGGACCTTGCCCCATGCGCCCCCATCGGCTATCCCTCCGTCCACTTGGCCGCCCGCTTGTCGACAAACGCGCCCATGCCCTCGCGGGACTCCGTGTCGGTGAAACAGTCGCGGAAGGCTTCGGGCTCGTCGCCGCCGAGCAGGACGCGCTTGGCCAAGCCGATGGCCCGCGGGCCGCCGCGGATCAGACTTTTGTAGAGGTTATCCACCGCGGCGTCCAGTTGCTCCACCGAGGCCACCACCTCGTCCACCAATCCGCAGGCTTTGGCCTGATCGGCCGAAAGCGGGACCCCGCCGAAGACCAGCCGTCGGGCCGCTTGCGGACCGACCAGCCGCGCCATCCGGCGGATGCCGCCCCAGCCGGGGATCAGCCCGAGCGTGGTCTCGGGCAGGCCGATCTTGGCCGAGGCGACCGCGATGCGAAAGTCGCAGGCCAGGGCGATTTCGCAGCCGCCGCCCAAGGCGGCACCGTTCAGCGCCGCCACCGTGATACACGGCAGAAACGCGAGCGCGTCCATCACCTGGTTGCCACGCATGCTCAGGTGCTTGGCCTGTTCGGGAGTGAAGGCGGCCATCTCTTTGATGTCCGCGCCGGCGATGAACACCTTGCCGGCGGCCTTGAGCGTGCAGAAGCGTACGCCCTTGGCGCCGGCGAGCTCCTCGACCACTTGCCCCAGCCGTTCCCGGACGGACGAGGACATCACGTTCAGCCCGCCCTCGGTGTGGAACGTTACCGTGGCCCGCGTCCCGTCGATCTTCAGGTCAATTTGTGTTCCGGTGCTCATACGTTCGTGCTCCACTTGGTTGTGTCACCTGAGCCCCATTGTAGCGAAGCTCCGCCGGGAGCGGAAGCATGACCGGACTGATCGCTCACACCCTTCCCCGCCTACGGCTCAAGAGCGGTTGGAATCCTCTTACTGAGCCGCGGGCCTCAGGCTCCCCTTGACGCGGAGGGTCAGGCAGGAGGCAATCGGCAAGAGGCAATGGAGAATGGAGAAGGAAGACTGGAACCCATCGGAACCGCGACCGTCAGGGAGCGGCGTATCCTGGCGGCGTGTTGGATCGCTCCCTCACGACTTGTCTGCGCAGACGGGTCGCGGCTCGGATGGCCCTTGTCGGGGCTGGCGACGCTACCTGAGCTTCTCGCACGCGCTCTTACACCTTCGCCCGGTTGCGGGAGCTACCGACGGGATCGGCTTCCAGACCGTAACGTTTCATCTTCTTATAGAGCGTCGTGCGGTTGATTTGCAGGACCTCGGCCGTGAGTTGGCGGTTCCATCCGTGGGCGCGGAGCGCGTGTTCGATGATGGCCTTCTCGGGAGCTTCCAAGGCCTGCTTCAGCGGCAGCGACCCGAAACCGTCATCGGCCGGGGCGCGCGCCGCGTGCTCCACCAGTTTCGGCGGCAGGCCGGCGACCCCCACCTGGCGGCTCTTGGTGAGCACGACCGCCCGCTCCACGACGTTCTCCAGTTCGCGGACGTTGCCCGGCCAATGATACCGTTGCAGGCACTGCAGCGCCTCTTCGCTGAAACCGGCCACGTCCTTGCGCGCCTGTTCGCCGTAGTGGGCCAGGAAGATCTCCGCCAGTAGGGGGATGTCGCCGAGGCGTTCGCGCAGCGGCGGCAGGGCGATGTTGACCACGTTGATGCGATAGAAGAGGTCCTGCCGGAAACGTCCTTCCACGACCGCCTTTTCCAGGTCGATGTTCGTCGCCAGGACGAGCCGCACGTCCACGGATTGGGTCTGGTTGCTGCCCACCGGCTCAAAGGCCCGCTCCTGGATGGCCCGCAGGAGCTTCACCTGCAACGCAGGCGTCGCCGTCGAAACCTCGTCGAGGAACAGGGTCCCGCCGTCGGCGGCCTTGAACTTGCCCTCCTTGTTGGCCACCGCGCCGGTGAACGCCCCGCGCACGTGGCCGAACAGCTCACTTTCCAGCAGTTGTTCGGGCAGCGCCCCGCAGGCCACCTCGACGAAGGCTTGGTCGCGCCGGTTGCTGCGGTGGTGGATGACCCGCGCGATCATCGACTTGCCCGTGCCGGATTCGCCTTGAATCAGGACCGTCGCCTTGGAGTCCGCGACGGCTTCGATCAGGTCGAACACCTTGAGCATCTTGTAGTCGTGCCCCACCACGTTGTCCAAGCCGAACCGCAGGTCCAACCGCTCGCGCAACGCGCGGTTCTCGCGGATCAGGGCCTGCTGCTTCAGGGCCCGCTCGATGGTCAGCCGGATTTCGTCGTCGATGATCGGCTTGGTCAGGTAGTCGTACGCCCCCATCTTGATGGCTTCCACGGCACTGTCGATGGTCCCATACCCGGTGATGATGATGACCACGACTTCCGGGTAGCGCTGCCGGATGATGCGGAGCAGCTCAAATCCGTCCGCTCCGGGCATGTTCACGTCGGTGACGACCACGTGGCACGGTTTGCGGCCCAAGACCCGCAGGGCGGAGTCGGTATCGGTGGCCCCCTCCACCTGGTACCCCTCCATGCGCAAGAACTCACCCAGCGAGTCCAGGATGATGCGGTCGTCATCGACCACCAGGATTCGCGGAACGGGATCGCTCACGGGTTTTCTCCCGGGGCGGCGCCGGCGGGGGTGGGACGCCCCGGTCGGTGTACCGGATGGCCTTCCGCTCGGCCGCTGTCGCAGCTCTCCACGGGTATCCGAATGGTGAAAACGGCCCCCCCTTCCTCACGATTCGCCGCGGTGATGGTGCCGTTCAAGCGGGCCAGGTAATCCCGGCAAATGGCCAGACCCAACCCGGTGCCCTTGCCGGCCGGCTTGGTGGTGTGGAACGGTTCAAAGAGGACTTCGCTATTCTCGGGCAGGCCGACGCCGGTGTCCTCGAACTTCAACACGACCTCGCGCCCGACCACCCCGGTGGTCACCGTCAAGGTGCCGCCCTTGGGCATGGCGTCGATGGCGTTCTTGATCAGGTTGCAGCAGACCTGGAACAGCTTGCTGCCCCGGATCTTCGGCATGTTCTGGTCCCGAAACGCCACGGCCAGGATCACCCCCTGTTGGGCCGCCTGGTCCTGAAGCGTGCGGACGGCCTCCTCCACCGCGTGGTTGATGTTGGCCTCTTCAAACTGCGTTTCCGAGCTGCGCGAGAACTCCAGCAACTCACTGACGATCTGGGTCATGCGCATCAGCCCGGTACGCGACTCTTGCAGAAACCCGACCGCCTTTTCGGGTCCGTCCTTTTCGAGCAGGCGCAGGGCCATGTTGATGTAGCGGAGCACCCCGTCCAACGGGTTGTTCAATTCATGGGCGACGCGGGCCGCCAGACGTCCCACCGCCGCCATCCGCTCCGAGACGGCCAGCCGCCGCTCCAGACCGGCGCGATGGGTGATGTCTTCGCAGACCAGGATGGCCCCGATGACGTGCGGCGGTTCGTCCGTTCGCAGCGGAATGCACACCAGGTCGAGCAACCGCGGTTCGCTCTGGTCGGGCGCGTAAGTCACGCTATCGAACCGCTGCTGCGTCCCGCTCTCCATCGCGCGGTGCAACTCACCGGCCCAGTCCTGGTATCGTCCCTCGACGGTACCCTGCGTTAACAGTTGCGACACGTCTTCGTAGTTGCGAAACAGAGTAGCGGCGGCGGCGTTCCGGCGGACGATGCGCAGGGCACGATCGAAGACGATCACCGCCAGCGGGATGGCGCGGAAGACTTCTTCCGTGAGGGACGCGAGGGCCGGACGCTCCGCCGCCCGATCCTGCTTATCCAACTGGGAAGCGTTCATGAGGCACGTTCCGCGGGGGGCCGCCATCCGATCCCGGGGACACGACTCCAAAGGTCGCCCACGTCCAACGCCCCGCCTGCTCCATGAAGTATCGGCGCGTTTCGCGGGAAGTCAAAGGAGATGATGATTTTCGGAAACATCACCAGGGATGACGCCCGGAACAAATGGGGATTCCGAGCCGCTTGTCGTTCGTAACCTATTAAAAATAAATAAATTATTGCCTGATGCCCGGATTCAACACCAGATCGGCAGGTGTCCTTCCGGCAGGCGTGTGTAGTCGCGGGCGGTCCGCCGCGGCCCGCCACGGCGGGCAGGCCGGACTGGCCTCCGGCCATTGGCGTCTCCGGCCTTCGGCCAGAACCGTGACCCAAGTCTGCGGTGCGGTTTGACTATGAGCAAGGTTCGTGCCGAACAGCATTGCGTCAGGTACTTTTTTCTCCGTCCACGCCTTGCAGCTCGAGGGCGAGTCGCCCCGAACCCGGATTATTCGCCGCGGAGCACGCAGAGATCGCGGAGGCGTGAGAATTCGGATTATAGCCCTTGACGCATATAGCCGGTGAGCTATAGTATCACCATGTGGGAAGTCGAGTTCACGGAGGAGTTCGGACTTTGGTGGGAAACGCTCACCGAGGATGAGCAGGTGTGCGTGGACGCCAGCGTGAGGCTGGTGGAGCATATCGGCCCCCATTTGGGCCGGCCCTAGCCGATGTAGTCCACGGATCGAGGTACCCCAACATGAAGGAGTTGCGGACACAGTGCCAGGGTCGCCCCATCCGGACGTTCTATGTCTTCGATCTCCGTCGGTGTGCGATTCTGCTGATCGGCGGGGACAAGACCGGAGACGACCGGTTCTATGAGCGCATGATTCCGCTGGCGGACCGGTTGTATGACGAGCATCTGACCCAACTCCGAAAGGAGGGTTTGATCTGATGGCCAGGAAGTTCCAGGAACTGCGGGACCGCATGAGCCCCCAGCGCCGGGCCGAGGCGGAGATGCGCGCGCGGGAGATGATGGCCGAGATGCTTCTGGTCGAGATTCGCAAGCAGGCCGGTCTTACCCAGACGGACCTGGCCAAGGCCCTGGGCATCACGCAGCCGTCGCTGTCCAAGCTCGAAGCCCAGGACGACATGCACGTGAGCACGTTGCGGCGCATTATCAACGCCCTGGGCGGCGACCTGGAACTCGTGGCCCATCTGCCCAGCGGAACGGTGCGGCTCAGCCAATTCAAAGACGATCTTCAGCCGACCTGAAGTCGGGGGGACATCTGCCGCCGCCGGTCCCAGGGGTGAAAAAGAGGTCGGGTGTTCTGTCTCCGCCCACGCCTTGCGACTCGCCCCCCGAGCCGCAAGGCGCGGGCGGAGGGAAAAACACTTGGCTCCTTTTTGAGAATGTAGCATTGCTTCAGAGCGAAAGCAGCACCAACCTGGGCGCAGTACCGAGAGATTCGTGAATTGGGAACAGGAGGAAACAGAGAGAACAGAGACACGCTCGAGATCTCCGTTTCCTCCGTGGCCTCCTGTTCTATTCTCGCGTGTTTCCCTGCTGGAATCGCGTTCCCGGAGCGGCAACTGCTCTGTAATGATGATACAGTCTCACGAAGTGCTTGTTTTCGCCGGTCACCCATGGGGTGCTCCTGTCAAAATGGCCGGACCCCCTTGAATCACAGGCCAAGGCTGCACGGGTCATGCCGTCGCGATCACTTCATCTGGGAAATCCGGGGTGAAAGGCTGAACGGAAGTGGCCGTGGGCCACGCCCACGGTGGTCGTGAGCGTCCGGCGGGTGGCCCAGCTCCTCTGGAGGTAGGGGAGCGATTGCTGGTGAAGGCCATCAAGCCGGACATCATGCGGTGCGGTGGTGCATGGTAATCGCTTCCCCAGGTCCAAAGGACCTGGGGCACCCACCCTTTTGGCGTCCCGGACGCGGCGGTATAATAGCAGGCGAAGGTGCTTGCGATGGTCGTCAAAACGCATCCATTTACTCGGGCGGATTACTATCGCCTCGGCGAGGCCGGCGTGCTCGGCGAGGACGATCGGGTCGAACTGCTTGACGGGATCGTTGCTGCCATGTCGCCGATCGGACCGTTTCACAGTGGTGTCGTAGGGTTACTGATCCAGTTCTTCACGCACGAACTGGGCCAGCGCGTATTCGTCAATGCGCAAAACCCGGTGGTCTTGGACGACCTCTCTGAACCGCAACCGGACGTGACGCTCCTGAAGCCGCGCCGCGATTCGTACCGCGATGCGCACCCCACGCCCCAAGACGTGCTGCTGCTGGTGGAGGTGGCCGAAGCGTCGATCGATCTGGACCTTGGCGAAAAGGCTCGCCTGTACGCCCGTGCGGGAGTCTCTGAATACTGGGTGGTCGATCTGGTGCACCGGCTGATCGTCGTTCATCGTCAGCCCGTCGGCGACCGCTACCAGGAGGTCACCGAGCACCGCCGGGGTGCGGCCGTCGCGCCCGAAGCCTTCCCGGACATCAGCCTCCCTGTCGAGACGTGCTTCCGCTGACCTGCCCCGAGCACTCCCATCACGAATAGAGACCACGACGTCGAGCTTGATCGGCTCGCGGATGGACAGGTGATCGCTGATGCGGACGATGAGGTGCCGACGGGTGTGGACCAGCGTCGGCCTCTGGACCCGGATCGCGGCGTGCCGCCGATCACAATGGCCGGAGTTGGCGTCTATGCTGCGCGACCCTGGCCGGTCGGCGAAACGAGACGAGAACCAGTGATATTCCCTCTTGTCCCCCCGCCCTGAAAAGGAGGGAGGTTATTGGATCGCTTCTCGTGTAGTGTGTCAGAGTTGGCGCCGTTGAAGCGAGCAGAACCGCAACCGTAAGGGAGCGGATTCCCGGCGTGTTAGGTCGCACCGCTCCCTTACGAGCCTGAGAAAAAATCTCTTTGACGCACATGGTAAACTGCGGGGCATGAACACAACGACGCTTTTTCCAGGAATGGACCTTTCGGAGGTTGGACAAGATCGCCCCTCTGTGCTGCTGGGGGCGCCGGAACCGCCGCGG
>JBGPAW010000149.1:0-8544 GCA_041480905.1 Phycisphaerae bacterium | reverse complement strand
GCCCTGGCCTACAACCTGATGCACTTTGCCACGGTGTGGATCACCTGAGCGGAGGCCCGCGAATCGACGGGAGGCGCAAAAGCGTGACCCCGAACCCCGGAAGGGGCGAAGCAAAATCACGAATGACCGAAACGATGGACCTGACCTAACCACCGATTGGCTGGGCCTCACGAAACGAGGTACCGAAAAACGTCGGGACTACTCGCGCACTCCAAAACATTCTCAGGCTCGTAAGGGAGCGGCATGACTTGGCGACGTGCTGGACCCTTCCCTGACGGTCGCGGTTCGGTGTGGAAGGGGACGTCAATGATTGTTGCTGGGTGGGATGCGGTGTAGGCGGGGCTGGGGTGCGACGCCGAGCAAAGCGTCCCAATGGACGTACGGCAGTTGGTGAATCTCGATTTTGACACCGTACCGGAGGCCGACGAAGAGAATCGGGGCGGGTTCCTGGGCCTCGACGACGATGACGACGACGGCAAAGGCACACCGTTCCCGCCGAGTACGGTCCGCTGGGCGGTCCATCTTTCCGCTGCTATGATAGGCGAGCATGATTCGCCCTGCGTATCCGGCGCGAGACGTTGCCGGCGGAGCGTCGCCGATGTTCCAGGTCAACATGGTCGCTCATCT
This sequence comes from Phycisphaerae bacterium, assembly GCA_041480905.1. GTDB lineage: Bacteria > Planctomycetota > Phycisphaerae > UBA1845 > UBA1845 > JAAEQG01. The sequence continues at coordinate 7,917 of JBGPAW010000149.1, read as the reverse complement.
GTGGGACCTCGTGGACGAGGGGCTGGATGGCGTGCTCGACCTGTTACAGGGGCGCATTGGCATCACCGGCCTGTGCACGCCGGTCACCTACGGACCCGCGCGTCATCTGCGCTACGGCCCGGACGTCTCTCCCCGCATCTTCCAGACCCGCGGCGGAGTGTTCTTTCAGCCGGACAAAACGTGCTACGCGAACACCCGCTGCAAGCCGCTGGTCTCGGAATGGCTCAAGACGCGCAACCCGTTGCAGAAACTGGCGGAGCGGTGCCGGGAGCGCGGGCTGCGCCTGCGGGCGGTGATCGAGTGTACGAACATCGGGCGGATCACGGCCCACGATCCCCACTTCGCGTGCAAGAACGTTTTTGGTGACATCTCCACGTCGCAGGTGTGCCTGGTCCAAGCCGACGTGGCGGAATTATTTCGCGCTCTGGCCGGCGACGTATGCCGGAACTACGCCATAGATACGGTGGAGCTGACCGGCCTGGACGCCCTGGCGGCCAGCCCGGATGATCCTTTGGACTCCCTCGGTCGTGGAGGCCGGCAGTTGTTGGCCTTGTGCTTCTGCGAATCGTGCAAGCAGGCGGCGGGGGCCGCCGGAGTGGACGTCGAGTCCGCCGCCCGCTCCACGGTGGTCCGGCTGGAGGGAGTGTTTCGGACGGGGCAGCCGATCGAACCGCCGTTGGCCGCGCTGGCCGCCGATGATCCGCCGCTTTCCGCATTCATGGCCTGGTATCGCGCCCGCCTTACGGAACTGCTGGGTGGCATGAGCAAAGCATGCTCTGCGGAGCTCCTGCCGCATATCCGCCCCCTTCACGGGGAAATGGAGACAGCGTGTGACATCGGCCACGCCGCCGGGGCCGACGGGGTCATCTGTGACTACGCCGGATGGGAGACCTCGCCTCTCGAGCGTTTAATCGAGCGGATACGCGGGACGCTGACCGCCGAGCAGCGACTTGAGGTGCAACTCCCGGTCCATCCACCGGCGCCGGCCGACGATCAGGCCTTGTTCCGCAATCTGACTCGAGTGATGGAACTGGGGCTCGCCTCGGCCAATCTGGACCACTACGGCTGCTTGCCGCGTGCCCGCATCGAGGCCGTGAAACAGGCCGTCCGTTTTCCCCGCCGTGCGTCCGGTTGACTCCCGCGCCGGTCGGGGCCCCGCCAGCAAAAAAAAAGATTGGCGGTTGCCCTGGGCCGGGCAACCGCCAGAGGGGGTAGTTCTCTCGGAAGAAGGAGGAGGTTACTTTCTAACGTGGGTACGTTGCCGCGTGATGACGGGTTCGAGGATACGGCGGTCTTTTTCCGAAGGCGTCCGCAGGCACGGTCTCAGGGGGTCGGAGGGAGCGGGCGCAGGATTCGTGACTCCTCCGTGGAATCGCTTTAACCTCATGTTGAATAATAGGTTGCGAAGAAGCTCCTTCCGTCTTTCCTTGCACCCGCCATTTGTTTCGCAACTGGGTACAATTCTGTGCGAATAATCAGGACCAGGGAGACGTATTACCAACCGGGTAAGGTTTTGGTTGAAGTTTGAAATTACTTTCAGGGGGGTTGTACTGCCCATGGGGGTTCGCGGCGAGATTTCCTGCCGTACGCCGCCGCCGCATACGTCTATGGAGACGGGGAAGACGGCGACCCATGGGCGCGGAAGGAGAGGTCGGACTCAAGCCGTCAGTTAAGACGTTGCTGTAATCCGGTTTTAGGAATGCCCACGCACGGAGGCCAATCCGGAAGCAAACCCCCTGCAGGTGCCGCTGACCCGGCAGCGCTGGTCGGTTTGGAGATCGGCGATTTCGAGATCATCCGCGAAATCGGTCGTGGGGGCATGGGCACCGTGTTCCAAGCACGGCAGAAATCGCTCAACCGGATCATAGCGCTCAAGGTTTTGTCGAGCGGACTGGGTTTGACCCCGTCCGCCGTGCTGCGTTTTCAGCGGGAGGCCGAGGCTGCTGCCAAGCTCCATCATGCCAACATCGTCCCGATTTACGCCCAGGGAGAAAGTCAGGGGGTGTATTACTACGCCATGGAGTTCATCCGTGGCGAGAGCATCCACGATTTGGTCAGCCGGGCGCGTTATGCCGCGCGGAGCTCCTCCGCGGCGACGGCTGAGGTCGAACCCCTGCCGCCCGAAGCCGACCCCGCCGCGACAGTACCCATGACGGTGCCGCCGCAGGTATCGCCGAGCGATGCAGGTGACCTAGCTGCTTCCGATCCGGGGTGGAGTCGAGGTGCGTCCCGAACGCCGCAACAGTTTGAACGCATCGCCGGTCTGATCGCGGCGGTGGCCGACGCGCTCGACTACGCCCATCAGCAGGGAGTCATCCACCGGGACGTCAAACCGCACAACCTGATTCTGGGCGAGGACGGGCGGATGTACATCCTGGACTTCGGGTTGGCCCGCGTGCTGGAGCAGCCGGGTGTGACCACCACGGGTGAGTTCGTCGGATCGCCGTTGTACATGTCGCCGGAGCAGATCACGGGCGGACGCCGGAAAGTGGACAAACGCACGGACACCTACTCGTTGGGGGCCACGCTGTACGAGTGGTTGACCTTGTCCCCGCCCTTTCCCGGAGAGACGCGGGAGCAGGTGATCTCGCTGATCATCACCTCCGAGGTCCCGGCGCCGCAGAGCTTGAATACGCACATCCCGATGGACCTGGAGACCATCGTCCTAAAGGCGTTGGAGAAGACTCCCGAACGCCGCTACCAATCCGCGGCGGAGATGCGCGACGACTTGCGGCGTTTCGCAGCCCATGAGGCCATCCGGGCCAAGCGTGCCGGGATGGTGAGTCATCTGCAGAAGTTCGTGCGCCGCAACAAAGTGGCTTCGCTGGCCACGGCGGGGCTGCTGGTGGCGATGACTCTGTCCGCGGCGCTGGTCTACCAGTCGCGGAGCTCGCGGGGGCGGGAGAAGGAAATCGCGGCCATCGTGGAAACCAAGGAGGAGTTGCAGCAGAAGACCGCCGAACTGCACGAGGCCGTGAAAGCCAAAGAAGAGGCGGTGAAGGACAAGGAGGAGGAGAACGAGTTCCTACGGGCGATGTTGCGCGGCGAGGAGGCCGCCCAACAGTTGCAGAGAATGGATCCGGCCGCCGCCCAGGTCATCCAGGCGGTGGTAGCAGGTGGCGGACCGAAGACTGATCCGCTGGCCCAACGACTGTCGCGGATGTTCATTGAGCGGCAGCGGAGGCAGGAAGCCGGACATCACGAGACTCGTCTGGGTCCGGGAGAGGGCGCGGCCTACGAACTGTACCTTCAGGCGCTGGGGGCGGAGGATGCGGGGCAGGCCCTGACCCAGGTGAATGAGTGTCTGCGCCTGGCCCCTGGGCACGTGCGGGCGGAGATGCTGGCGGCGGCGCTGGCCTGCGCGAACCAAGACTACGCGCTGATGGCGGCCCACGCCGGCCTGGTGGTCCTTCAACAACCCGACACTTCGGGCGGTTATCTGCTCCGCGGCACGGCGAAACTGCTGTCCGGGGATTGGGAGGCGAGCCTCGCGGACTTCAGCCGGGCAGGGGAGCATGGCGACGAGACCGCCCTGGCGTTGGCGTTACGGGGCGTGGCGCATCGGCATGGGGCCGACCCCGCGCAGGCGTTGCGCGATTTCGATGAGGCTCTGGGGTCAGTTCCCGACAACTTAGTGGCGTTGCTCGAACGGGGACGAACCCACGCCGACCTCAGAAACTACGAGGCGGCGATCGCGGACGTCAGCCGGGCCATCCAGCTCGAACCGAGTAACGCGGAGGCTTATGTCCTCCGCGGGGACTGGTACTACGGGCTGGAGCGTTACGCGGAATCCAGCGCGGACTACTACAGCGCCATGACGCTGGAGCCGGGTTCGGTGTGGATCGTGGCCAAGCTGTGGCAGGCCACCGCCAAGCGGAAGGGACAGGAGGACGATCAGGCGGGCCCCGCGGGAGCCAAAGCGGCGAATACGCCGAGTGAACCGACGGCCCCAACTACCGCCCCGGGTCTTCCCCCCGGCGTGCGCCGGGATGACCAGCGCCTCGAGTGGTGGCGCCGCCTAGCGCCGTGGAAGGAGCCGGACTCGCCCGAGCGCCGTGGGACCATCCTGTCGTTTCCGTCCCGCGCGCGGATGTAGGGTAGAGGGAGGGGTGCGGAATGGCGGTCCCCGACGCCGTGATCGTGCTACCCGGCGGCGTGACCCTGGCGGAGGCGGAACTGCGGTTCATCCATTCGCGGTCCTCGGGTCCTGGCGGCCAAAACGTCAACAAGGTCGCCTCGCGGGTCACGCTGTTGTTCGACCTGGCCAACTGCCCCTCATTATCCAGCGAGCAAAAGTGTCGGATTGCCGAGGCCTTTCCGAGTCGGGTGAGTCGGGAGGGGATTCTTCGGGTGACGGCGTCGCGGTTCCGCACGCAGGCCGCCAACCGTCGGGCTGCGCTGGCGCGCTTCGCCGCCCTTCTGGCCGAGGCCCTGGTTCCCAGGAAATCCCGTAAGAAAACCGCCATGCCCGTCTGGGTCCACACCCACCGTCTGGCCGACAAGGCCCAGCGGGGCGAGCGCAAGCGTCTCCGCCGTGAACCTGGTGCGGAAGATTGATGCGTCGCCGCGCTGTCCCACCCCAGGTTCGCGGAGAACATGAGTCGCGGACGACCTCCAGCTTGCCCCCGCTGAAGCGAGCCCAACCCTCGGAGTTCAATTCGCTCAAGCGATCCAAACACGAAATCTGTACTTTGTCGCACTCGGCGTCGGAGTTCGAGGACGGTATCGTCCCTTCTAGTTGCGTAAGCTCCTTAGGGACAAGTACTTGTGCTTGTCCCTTTTTCGTGGGACCGGTCGTGAAAGCCCTATTTGCAACTAACACTACAGCGCCACTTGAGCTTGCCGACCACGGTGGCCCTGAACCGCCCAGCACCTACGAGGTAACCGTCGCAAGCGAGTTCGGGGCACCCGCAAGGGCGGCAGTCTCTGGCCGCGGTGGTTTGGAGCCGGCATTGGCCCATAACTCACTGTCTGACAGTAGATTACGAGCACCGTTCGGCACTATGTGGCGCTGTAGTGCTAATTTGCAACTACGGCCTGCAACGCGACCGGCCCGGGCCTTGGCTACTTGCGGATCTTGCAATGATCTGTGTAACTGCCGGAGGAGGGACTCGAACCCTCACCTGGTCGCCCAGACGGGATTCTGAATCCCGCGCGTCTGCCAATTCCGTCACTCTGGCAAGTCGTTTATTTTCAACACGTTACGGCGATTCAGCGTCGTTGTCTTTTCCGGGAACTTTCGATCCCGCGCGTCCCGAAACATTACCGCTGAGGCTCCGGAACGTAACGGGCGTGTAATCGAGGATCTGGGCGCGGAGAAGGTCGACTAGCAGGGATGGGCAGAAACCCGTCGGAATCGTGGTTCCGAACGCTGGAGGGCCAAGATTGGCACGACGGAGCGGGCACACAGACAGATTCACGGCGACATAGGCCATTTGCGCTTGAGTCCAGCGGCCCGTGTCGATAGCATGGTGGCGTGGAGGTCCGCCAAGGCGGGAATCTCACGTACAGAAATCAATGGCCGCCTTTCGGCGTTTCGCCTGTAGAGCGGGCCTCCTGTTCGCCATCGTGCCGATGGCAATGTACTTGCGTATGCGAGGAGGTCCGCCATGTTCACCACAAGATTCGCCACGTCATTGCTCGCGATTTTGTTTCTTGCCGCCGTAAGCCGCACGTCGGCGGGACCGGCCGACATCGCCGCGCCTACCGCCGATTCCTGGCATAACTGGCCGTCGGCGCAACGAGCCCCCACCGATACCGAGCTTCTCTCCAAAAGGACCTTAACCGCGAAGCACTTCCGGAACCCAGATGGCACGTGTACCGCAGTCATCAGCTCTGCCCCTGTACACTACCTGAACCAAAACGTGTGGTGGGATATCGATACCCGCATTCGAGAATGCAGTGACCAATACTGCTACAAGTTCTGCAACGACACCAACAATTTCGGCAGCTATTTCCCTGCTGATTCGGGCAATGGTGTCGGCTTGCAGTTCACGTATGAGGGCGCAGATTTGATCCACTGGCTCGACGTCCGTCTGTCATGGACCGATGCATCGGGCTGCGAACATCCAGTCTGCGATGTATCCGCCGTGAACGCGCGCGTGGAAGGGGACAGGATCGTCTACGAAGACAGTTTCTCCAACGTCGACGTCGAATTCATGATCACAAATGTCGGGATCAAGCGAACCATCCTCTTCAAGGCCGCTCCCGATTGCCTTAAGGGGGCGGAGGAGGGTTCGTGGTTGAACGTCGTTGAAAGACTGGTGCTGCCGGTCGGCTACTACCTCTCGCTGGGCGCAGAAAGGCAGACTGGCGGTTTTGCGGCCGATGGGTACGTTGAAATACGGGATGGGCAGGGCAGCGGCTTTGTCACCATGGATCCCCTGAAGATAAGTCGCGTCGGGACCGACGCGCCGTCTGTTGCGAGAAGCGGAAGGCGCTGGTTCCAGTTCGTTGGTGACAATCTTTACTGCTACAACCAGATCCCTGTCGAGTGGCTGACGGGCAATGTTGGATCGACCGAGAATGGATCCAAGGAGGCTCGGGGGTCGTCCGGCGTGCGGGCCACGACGCTGCTGCGGCCGGATGTTACGATGTGGTGGACCGGTTGGATGGACCCGGATTGGTTCGGTGACCCGCCGAACTACGGCTGCGGCGATGCCGACATCATCGTTGGGACCCCGGACCTGCAACCCCCTTTCTACGAGTACAGGGGTTGGGCCAAGTTCGACGTGAGCTCGATTGACGGGGACGTTACGGATTCTCGCTTGAACCTGTACCTGTTCCAGGTCGCGTTCGGCGATGTGCCATACATCAGCGTGGATTACTACTCGATCGACAACGTGGATCCCCAGTGGGCCCACACGTCGACGGCAAACGTGCTGCTGTTGTACGCCGATTGCCAGAATGGCACGCAGTATTACAACAACAGACCGTGGTACAATTACTCGACGTGGACCGGCGATGTAGACTTGGGGCCCGCAGCAGACGCTCATATCGAGAATCCGCCGGTGGGAGACGGTACCTGGTGGGCAGTCGGTTTTTCCTCCAATACACCCGCGGGGTGCCCGGACTATTGTGGCGATGCGGTCAAGGCCCGGGGCTACAACGGAGGAACGGAGGCACCCAAGCTGACCGTGACCTATACACCGGCCTGCACACCGCCGACGATTACCTCGGGGGCGACTGGCGGTGGGACGGTCACGGAAGGCGATCCCGGGCCGGTTACGTTCACGGTGACTGCGACCGGCAACCCGGCCCCCACTTACCGGTGGAAGAGGAATGCGATTGACGTCAGCGACGATCCGGGGCACATCCAGGGCGCAACCACGGATACGCTGATCATCACCAACGTCGAGCTGGGCGACGACGGTGATTACACCTGTGTGGCCACGAACATGTGCGGCGAGGACACTAGCGACCCGGCGACGCTGATCGTGCTGCCGCTCGGGGCCTGCTGCCATGACGGCGGGTGCATCATCGAGTACTCGGGGGACTGCACGGGCATGGGCGGGACCTACCTGGGCAACAACGTCCCGTGCGGCACGCCGGACTGCAACGGCAACGGCGTCAATGACGCGTGCGACATCCTGTTTGGCCACAGTGCGGACCTCAACGGGAACGGCGTCCCGGATGAGTGCGAGGCTTCCTGCTGCGACCCCAACAGCCACCGCAACGGCGACTATGACGGCGATTGCGACGTCGACCTGGTCGACTTCTCCGCGATGCAAATTTGCCTGGGGCGGAACGTCGGTGGCCCGGGGTGCCGTTCCGACGGCTGCTCGGCCATGGACCTCAACAGAGATCGGATCGTCAACTTGACGGACTACGCGCTGTTCCAGTCCGTTCTCTACGGTCCGGGCAGCCCGCTGCCGGACTGCAACCCCGACGCCGGGGCGTGCGATGCCTGGGCCACCG
>JBGPAW010000148.1:0-8638 GCA_041480905.1 Phycisphaerae bacterium | reverse complement strand
TGCTTGGTGATAAAATGGTCCACGGCGTTCTCCTTTCCACGGCGGCGCTGAGAACCACCATGGTCAGGCCAGAACGCCACTTTTTCTATACGGGCTGATCAGGGACTCTTTGGTTGCGGCCGAAGGCCGCTTTGGGAAGAACGTCAAAGCGGGGTCTGCGATTTTTGAGGCCGTGAAAAAAGAGTTTGGTGAAGAAAGCGTTCGTTACGACCTGGACTCTCGCGAGGATAAGCTCATCGACTTTCCGGTGAGGTTGGAGGATGATCGCATCGCTTCGGCTCGATCCGTTTCCGAGGTTCTGAGCAGCGTTCCCACTGCCGCGTTTGATTACGTTTTCATTGCTCAGCCTCTCGAAGACAAGGCCAAGAAATGGCTGGCTGAGAAACGCGAGGAAGTGTTGAAACCAGCAAGGGAGGATGACGCATGACTCGATTACAACGTACGGCCGTTTTAACCCGGCTCGTAGAAAGATTGCGTGAACAGGGGAGCTGGTGCGGCGAAACCCATTTGCAGAAGTCCGCCTATTTTCTCCAGGAACTATTGCGCGTGCCCATCGGCTGCAGCTTCGTTCTTTACATGTACGGTCCGTTTTCGTTCGACCTGAGCGGGGAGCTGTCGTCCATGTGTGCCGATGGGCTGCTCAAGCTTGAGGTGCAGCCCGTGCCCTATGGCCCCAAAATCGCGACGACGGCGGAGGCCAAGGCATTCCAGGAGCGATTTCCCAAAACGCTGCAGCGGTATCACCCACAGATCGAATTCGTCGCCAACAACTTGGGCTGCAAACGTGTTTCAGAACTGGAGCGCTTGGCGACCGCGCTTTATGTCACGAGAGAGCACCCGGACGCCCCCCTTGACAAAAGGACGGAACGGGTCCGCCAGCTAAAGCCGCACGTTCCCACAGAATTAGCCAGGAAAGCCGTCGAAGACGTGGACGCCATCATTAAGACCGCCCCCGTAACCAGTGAGAACTGAACACGAAACGAAAGATGCGATGAATCCATTGGCTCCGTCCATGACCCCTCAAGCCGCGACGTACGCTCCCGAGGAGCCAGGCAGCGATCTATGGTGCCTGAACCTGGGGCCGCAGCACCCGGCTACCCATACGACGCTGCGTCACGTGCTGGAGTTGGACGGCGAACGGGTGGTGGCCTGCACCGTGCACATCGGATACCTGCACAGCGGGTTCGAGAAGCTGGGCGAGCACCATAACTACAACCAGTACGTGGTGGTGACCGACCGCATGAATTACGTGTCGCCCACCGCGAACAACATCGCCTGGCACCACGCCTGCGAGGCCATGTTCGGCCTCGAGCTGACCCCGCGGTGCAAAGTGATCCGCACCATCGTGGCGGAGCTGGCCCGGATTCAGGACCATCTGGTGTGCGTGGGGTGCTCGGGCCTGGACCTCGGCGGATATACGGCGTTCATGTACCCCTTCAATGCGCGCGAGGGGATTTATGACTTGATCGAGGAAATCTGCGGGCACCGCTTCACCACGAGCTTCACCCGCGTGGGCGGCCTGAAGGAGGACATTCCGGCGGGCTGGCCGACGCGGGTCAAGAGGTGGTGCCGGGAGACGCTCCCCCCGGCGATCGTAGATTTGGAGAAACTGCTGACCCGTAACCGCATCTTCCTGGAACGGACCCAAGGCATCGGGTACATCAGCCACGATGACGCGATCAACTGGGGGCTGACCGGACCCCTGGCGCGGGCCAGCGGCGTACGCATGGACCTACGCAAGGACGAACCGTACTTGTGCTATGCCGACAACTGGGATGGTCAAGGGAGTTCGGCGGTCGGTTTCAAGGTGCCGGTCAGCTACGGCGGCGACTGTCTGGCGCGTTACCAGGTGCGCTTGGAGGAGATCCGCCAGTCGCGGGCGATCATCGAGCAGTTGTTGGACAACATCCCCGCGGGGCCGGTGGACGTGCTGCCCGACGAGAAGATGACCCTGCCCGACAAAGGCGAGGTGTACTTCAGCATCGAAGGGCTGATCCACCACTTCGAGAAGATCATGACCAATCGCGGCTTTACGCCGCCGGTAGGAGAGGTTTATGCGGCGAACGAAACGGCCAACGGCGAGTTGGGCTTCTACCTGGTGAGCGCCGGGGGGAACAGCCCCTATCGGGCGCGGTGCCGGCCGCCGAGCTTCATCAACTACCAGTGCTTTCCCCACCTGGTGGTGGGGCACCGCATCAGCGACGTGATTGCGGTGCTGAGCGGAATGAATATCATCGCCGCGGAGTTGGACCGGTAAACCGGCATCGTTTCCCCCGCACCGATAGGAAGAATGGTTAACCACAGAGGCACAGAGAAGAACGGATGAGTGTGGAAATGGACGGGGGCCGCTACACCGGATGAAAGAAACCGTTCCCGGGAGACAGCCTGATGAGGCCTGACGATATTGCCGCGGTATTGGAGCTTGGGCGGTTTTCTCCGTTCAAGCTGAGGTTGTCGAATGGCGACGTTTATGAGGTTCGGCATCCCGATCAGGTTGTCGTTACCCGTTCGACCCTCGCGATCGGTACGGGACGGCGCAACGGTACACGTTGGTTCGAGAGGGTCGTTACCGTTTCCCTGCTGCACGTGGTCAGCATCGTCCCTATGGAAGAGACCGAAGTCACATAGCTCAAATGGCGGGCAGAGCCCGCGCTACGTACTATGGCCTGGAAAGCAATTGATCGTCGCACCGCTGTCATCGACCCCCAGGCGCCGCCGGTGCTGGGTGAGGCGGTACGGAAGAGGATTGAATCGTTCCTGCCCCGCTATGAAACGAAGCGAGCGGCGCTGCTGCCCGCGCTGCACGTTGTCCAAGATGCGTTGGGCTACGTGGGCTATCCGGCGATGAAGGAAGTGGCCGAGGTCCTGGACCTCCACCCTTCCGATGTACTGGACACCATCTCGTTCTACACGCACTTCTGGACGCACCCTAAAGGGCGGAAAGTGATCACCGTCTGCCGGAGCATTTGTTGTGAGGTGCTCGGCGGGGTCACGCTGCTGGAGGCGCTCAAGGCCAGACTGGGCATCGACGAGCACGAGACCACACCGGACGGCGAGTACAGCCTGGTGACCGAGGAGTGCCTGGCGCTGTGCGACTATGGGCCGTGCCTGCTGATCAACGAGAAAGTGCACCAGTGCGTTCGGCCGGAGGACCTCGACCGCATCCTCGCCGACCCCCACAACGACCGGCTGGCCGTTCCCCGCAGCGACTTGTTTGATGGACCGAAAGGACCTTAACCGCCGAGCACGCAGAGAGCACGACGAGCTTTGGACGGCGCGACCCCGGATATCTGGGCGAAGCTTCACGGATGGATGGCGCGTGCGCCGCTGGGGCTGCGCGGAGCGGCGGGTGTGGTCGCCGTATACCTCGCCTTCTACTTTCTGATCGACACCCATGCGCTGCGCCACCCTTACCTGTTGACGCCCGAGCAGAACTCCAACGTGGCCGAGGCGGCCGCCATTCTGCATGGCAGGCTGACGCTCGACGCCCGCGCCGCGGATACCGCCCTGTTCCAGGGACGTGCGTACAACGTCTATCCGCCGATGTTCACGCTGATCTCGCTGGCCGTGCTGCCGTGGTGGCCCGAGGGGATCCATCTGCACGTGGTGCTCCTTCTCGCTCTGCCGCTGCCGGCGCTGGCCTATCTGCTGTTTCGTCGGCGGACGGAGCGGGTCGGGCAGGCTGTTTTGCTGACGTTGCTGTACCTGTTCGGAACGTCCCTGCTGCCGGTGGTGAACCGGGCCTTGGCCCGTGGCGACATGTACCACGTCAATCACCTGCTGAGCCAGCTCGGGCTGCTGATCTTCCTGTTGGATTACTCCGGTCGCCGGCGGATCTGGCTTGGGGGTCTCGGGCTGGTCATCGCGGCCTGGTCCCGGCAGTTGACCGCGGCCTATCTGTTGCCGTTGTTCTATGCCGCGTGGATTGGCCCGGGCGGCGCGAGGCCTGCCCCTGCTCGTCGTGGGGTCCGCGTGGGCTGGGTGCTCTCCTTGGCTGGGGTGATGACGGCGCTACCCATGACCCTGAACACCCTGAAGTTCGGTCATCCGCTGGATAGCGGCTATCGGCACATCTACGAGGGGTGTGGCACACGCTCGGCCGAGGAACTGCTGCGGGACGGCATGTTCTCCTGGCGGTACCTGCCGCGTAACTTGTACTATATGAACTTGGGCTGGCCCCAGGCCCACGTCGTCAACGGGATTTTGCGTTTCAAACCCGACCCCTATGGGGCCGGGATCTGGTGGACAACCCCGCTGTTGCTCTACCTATGGGTGGACCTGCGTCGATGCTGGGCTGACCGGGAATGGCGCGTCGTGCTGCTGGCGGTCGCCGTCATCGTGGGGGTGTTGCTGCTGTATCACAATACGGGTTGGGCTCAGGAGGGCTACAACCGGTTTTCGCTGGACTATCTGGTGGCAGTGATGGCGGTGCTGGCGCCGCGCTGCGATGGTTTCCGCCGACGGGTGTTCACGCCGCTGCTGACCGCCTGGAGCGTATGGTCTTTTCGCTGGGCGATCTAGGACGGGCCCGTGGCCTTCTCCATGCTCAGGTCCGACCTGAGCATGCCACCCGGCCAGGTCGAACGTGAGCATGCGGGTCTGGCAAGTAACGTTGGCAACAAGGGAGGGCGAGCCTCCCGGCGAGCCGGGGAGCACGGCTCGGCAGGAGCCTCGCCCTCCCCATCCGCCAAAACTTCTTGCCACACCTGAGCATGCCGCCCGGCCGGGAGCATTTGGCGTCAGGGCGGCGAGCGGGTATGGTATCGGCGCCGACCTGGAATTGAGGGAAGGAACGGATGTCGGACTACGAACCGGTACTACTCCGCAATGTAGGCGTGGAGAACTCCACGTCGATCAAGGTTTATCGGGCGCGCGGGGGGTACCAGGCGCTGACCAAAGCCTTGAAGATGACTCCCCAAGAGGTGATGGAGGAGGTCAAGGCGGCGGACCTGCGTGGGCGGGGCGGGGCGGGGTTTCCGGCAGGTGTCAAGTGGGGATTCCTGCCCTCCGACCGGACGCACACCTATCTGTGCGTCAACGGCGACGAGTCCGAGCCGCCGACGTTCTCCAATCGCGTGCTCATGGAGAACGACCCGCACCAGTTGCTCGAGGGCACCATCATTGCCGCCTACGCCACCCAAGCGCAGATCGCCTACATCTACCTGCGCGTCGAGTTCCACGAGGTGTTCCACATTTTACAGCGGGCGATCGACGAGGCTTACGCGGCGGGCCTGCTGGGCAAGAACATCCTGGGCAGCGGATATGACCTGGAGTGCTACATCCATCGCGGGGCCGGGGCTTACATCTGCGGCGAGGAGACCGGCCTGATCGAATCCATCGAAGGCCAGCGCGGGTTTCCACGAATCAAGCCGCCGTTCCCGGCGATCGAAGGTCTGTTCCGCCGCCCGACGGTGGTCAACAACGTCGAGACGCTGTGCAACTTGCCCCACATCATCGAGCGCGGCGCGGACTGGTTTAAGAGCCTCGGGCACGCCGGAAGCTACGGACCGAAGTTGTTCTGCGTCTGTGGTCCGGTGAACCGACCGGGATGCTACGAAGGTCCGATGACCATCACCCTCCGCGAGTTGATCTTCGGGGACCGCTTCGGCCAAGGCATGCGGGACGGCAAAAAGGTCAAGGCTGTTTTCCCCGGCGGCATCTCCATGGGCGTCGTGACCGCCGACGAGTTGGACATGGTCATGGATTTCCAGGCCCCGGCCAAGTACGGCCTGCTGGGACTCGGCACGGCCGCGGCGGTGGTGATCGATGAGGCCACGGACATCCGCACGGTGCTGCGGAACGTGGCCCGCTTTTTTGCTATGGAATCCTGCGGGCAATGCACGCAGTGCCGCGAGGGGACCTCGTGGATGTTCAACATCGCCCACCGCCTCGAGCAAGGGGCGGGGCGGATTGAAGACCTGGATCTGCTGGCGGAAACCGCCGGCAATATGGGCATGATGCCGGGGCTGAGCATCTGCGGCCTGTCTGACGGAGCGGCGTTCCCGATCAAGACGATCGTGACTAAGTTCCGCGCCGAGCTCGAGGAGCACATTCGGCGGCAGAAACCCGAGGCGGTCGGACTGGCTCTGGCGGTGGTGAACTAGCGGCAGGGAATGGAAAATTGAAAATGAGCTCTCATCCCGTTTCCGCGAGTGGTCCCCGCCCGGGCGAGCCTCCCGGCGAGCCGAATCACACGGCTCGGCCGGAGCCTCGCCCTCCCCATCCGCCAGGAGCACGGCTCGGCCGGAGCCTCGCCCTCCCGATTAGCCCAAACCTACAGCCATATCCTCCAACCGGCAACTGCCGCCGTACCCCGTAGCCGCTCCTCCCCGGAACCGATACATTGCCTTACTGATGGCGATCCTGGTGCGGAATCTTGCTCTGCCCCTGGAAGGCGGCCTCGAGGACCTGCTCGCAGCGGCGGCGAAGCGGCTGCGCGTCCCGCGCGAAACCATCCGCACCCATGCGGTGGTGCGGCGGTCGCTCTACGCCCGCAAGCACCGCCCCCTGCGCTTCATCTACCACGTCGAACTCGGGCTGCACGAAGCGCTCAAGCAGGAGCGCCACCGCGTCGCCCAGCTGCACCACAAGGATGTCGAGTTCATCGTCCCGTATGAGCTGCCCGAACCGCAGCCCGGCCGCGAGCCGTTGCGGCATCGCCCGGTGGTCATCGGCTTCGGACCGGCCGGCATGTTCGCGGCCCTGCGCCTGGCCCAGTACGGTTATCGCCCGCTGGTGCTCGAGCGCGGCAAGGACGTACGCCGCCGCCACTATGATGTCCTCAAGACGTTCCTCAAAGACAAAATCTTCAACCCCGAGTCCAACTATCTCTTCGGCGAAGGGGGGGCCGGGGCCTACAGCGACGGCAAGCTCTACACCCGCGTCTCCGACCCCCGGGTGCGGACCGTGCTGGAGGTGCTCTACCAGCACGGCGCCGACCCCGACATTCTGGTCGAGGCCCATCCGCACGTCGGCAGTGAGCGGCTTCCCGGCATCTGCCGACGCCTGCGCGAACATGTCGAACAGCTCGGCGGAGAGGTTCGCTTCGAGAGCCGCGTGGACGACGTGCGCATCCAAAGTGACACACTTGTGTCGCTCAGAGTGGGCGATCAGACCCTTCCCGTCGGCCCGACGCTCTGGGGCGTCGGGCACTCGGCCCGCGACACGATACGCCTGCTGGCCCGCCGCGGCGTAGCCGTCGTCCCCAAGCCCTTTCAGGTGGGCGTGCGCATCGAACACCCCCAGGACCTGGTCGACCGCTGGCAGTACGGCGACGCCGCCGGGCACGAACGGTTGCCCCCCGCCGAGTATCGCTTGGTGGCCAAGGGAGCCGCAGGCGGACACGGCGACTTGTTCAGCTTTTGCATGTGCCCCGGCGGGACCATCCTGCCGACCAACGAGTCGCCCAACCTCATCGCCACCAACGGGGCCAGCCGTTCGCGCCGCAGCGGGCGGTTCGCCAACGCCGGCCTGGTCATCACCCTCGAACCCAGCGCGACGCCGGGAGACGCCTTGGCCGGCTTGGCCTACTTGGAGAAGCTGGAACGTCGCGCCTTCGAGTTGGGCGGCGGAGAGTACCGGGCCCCGGCCCAGCGGGCGGCGGATTTCCTGGCCGGCCGAGGGTCGCAGGGACGCTATGAAGGCAGCTACCCGTTCGGAGTCGCTTGGCGGGCCCTGGCGGACCTGCTGCCCCCCAACATCATGAGCGCGCTCCACACCGGATTGCAGATGCTCGATGAACAGTTGCCCGGCTTCGCCGGGTCCGAGGGGGTCATGCTGGCTCCGGAGACCCGGGCCAGCGCCCCGGTGCGCATCCTGCGCCGGTCCGACTCCCGCGAAGCCGTGGGCACGCGGAACCTGTATCCCATCGGTGAAGGCGCCGGCTATGCTGGAGGGATCGTCAGCGCGGCCATCGACGGCCTCAAGACCGCCGACGCCCTCATCGTCAGGTACTCCCCCGCATTGCTCGGCTGAGCCAAAGCCCCCTCCGAGCCGTCCTGAACGCCGCGGCGTTTCTGAACGCCAGGGTGGCAAGGATCAGGGCACGGTCGCGCGGAGTGCTGAATGCGGACGTGAAGTCGGTTTTGATCCGGGCGCGTGGGCATGCTATGATTACATGGAATGGGTCGGCGTTGGGGAGCCCATCCTACGAGGGCGTGGGCTCCCGCGGTCTGGCCCGACCAAGCGATCAACCGTGCGACGGTTCACCGACCCAACTCGACCCCGCGCCTTCACCCTCATCGAGTTGCTCGTGGTAGTGGCGATCATCGGTCTGCTGATTTCCATCCTCATGCCCTCCCTGGGGCGGGCGCGGGACCAGGCCAAGGGCGTCCACTGTCTCGGCCGGCTGCACGAGTTCGGCATCGCGTTCTCCACGTACGAAAACGTCTATAAGGACATGCTCCCGCCGGCGGAGTGGGACCCGGACGAAGACAACGCGGCCCTCCATTACGGCTGGTGCGAGTTGCTCTGGGCCTTCGTTTACCGGGAACGCGTGTTCGACCCGAACCGGCCGATCCTCGATCCGGCCAACAACGAGCCGGCCAACTTCCCCGTGCAGCGCAACCTTCAGAGCGACCGCTGGGAGGAGTACTTGATTTGCAAGGGTAGTTCCTTCCGCGGACCCAACAGCGGGCAC
>JBGPAW010000147.1:0-8645 GCA_041480905.1 Phycisphaerae bacterium | reverse complement strand
GCGGCGGCTTCTGTTTTGTTAAAACGGACGCGATAGGCGCGGTCGCTGGGGTGTGAGCGCCCCGGCCTCATGGTCAAAAGTTCACTTCATACCAAAGGAGGCACGTTATGAGACCTTCATGCTTGGTGGTCGGCGCTGCGGCAGTTTGTGTGGGGTTCACGAGTGTGGTTCGCCCCGCTCAGGCCCAGATTCCGGGTTGTCAAACACGCACGTTCACGTCGACGGCGGATTTCATGGACCCGCACGCCTACTGGATCAATATCAACACGACCGGCACGGACCAACTGACGGTTCGGGGCAGTCCGAAGCCGCTTCCGTATCTTTGGGCGGCGCTATCCGGGCTGCAGCGCGGCACGATCGTCCGGATCGACACGGAGAATGGGGTTGTCGTCGGTGAGTACCAGTCCGTACCGGGCGGGCGCTCTCGAAACCCATCCCGGACCACGGTTGACGTGTTCGGCAACGTGTGGTGCGGGAACCGCGATGAGACCTATGGGGACCGTGGATCGGTGGTGAAGATCGGGCTGGTGGTTGGCGGCAGGCGAGTGGCTGCCGATGGCACGCCCGACGCGAACGGGCAGTACCTGAAGCACGATCCTCCGGACCATGGCTTCGCATATTGCACGTGCCAGGACCGTGATGGCGATGGCTTGATCAAGACCTCGCGGGGGCTCACCAACGTCCTTTCCTGGCCCGATTTCGGCGACGGGCAGGGCGGCGCTCGATGTGGCCCCAACGCCGGTCCCGCCTTGGTGGAGGACGCCGAGGACGAGTGCATTCTGGTCTATCAGCGTACCCACGGCTATGCCGTTAAACACGTATCGGTCCAGGGCGACTTCATCATCCAGGATGCACCCGCGGCAGACACGGGGCCGTAGGAGGCGACTGGAACATCGGGTTGCGACGTGGTACAAATCTCCCGTGGACGGCGGTCAGGGTCCGCGGTAGACGGGGATCCCCGTCCATGATCGACGGTGGGTTTTCACCCCCGCAAGACCTGGAGCTTGTCATGTTTACGCCTTTCCGAACCGAACCTTACGTGGACTTTTCGCAGACCGTCCCCCAACGCGACATGCTGCACGCCATCGACACGGTGGCTGGCCGATTGGGGCAGGAGTACCCCCTGCGGATCGGTAAGGATCGCATCATCACCCCCCAGAAGATTTCGTCGGTGTGCCCGGCGGCCCACAAACAGGTGGTCGGGCTAGTGTCCAAGGCGAGCCCCGAGCAGGCCGACAAGGCGGTGAAACTCGCCGCGGAGAACTTCCCGTGGTGGAGCCGCACCGACCCGGCCCTGCGCGCGCGGATTCTGGTCAAAGCAGCGGCCATCATGCGCCGGAGAGTCTACGAGCTGAGCGCCTGGATGTGCTTTGAAGCCAGCAAGAGTTGGATCGAAGCCTATGCTGACACCTGCGAGGCCATCGACTTCCTGGATTTCTATGGCCGCGAAATGGTGCGGCTCTCCGCGCCGCAGCCGGTCACGCCCTTCGCGGGCGAGGAGAACGAGTACCGCTACATCCCGCTCGGCGTCTGTGTGGTCATTCCGCCGTGGAACTTCCCATGTGCCATCATGGCGGGCATGACCTCCGCGGCGTTGGTCACCGGCAACACCGTGGTGCTCAAGCCGGCCAGCACGGCCCCGGTCATCGCCGCCAAGTTCGTGGAGATCATGCAGGAGGCCGGTCTGCCGGACGGCGTATTGAATTTCCTGCCCGGCCCCGGCGGGACCATGGGCGACACGCTGGTCGACCATCCGTTGACCCGGCTCATCGCCTTCACCGGCTCGATGGAAGTGGGCTTGCGGATTTTCGAGAAGGCCGCCAAGGTCCAGAAGGGTCAAATCTGGCTCAAACGCACCGTGCTCGAAATGGGCGGCAAGGACTGCATCGTGGTCGACGAGACCGCCGATCTCGATGCCGCCGCCGACGGCGTGGTCGCCTCCGCGTTCGGTTTCCAGGGGCAGAAGTGTTCTGCCTGTTCGCGGCTGATCGCCCACCGGGACATCTATGACGCCCTGATCGACCGCATTGTGGAACGCGCCAAAAAGATTACCGTCGGCAACACCACCACCCCGGACAATCTGTTCATGGGGGCGGTGATCGACGAACCGGCGTACAAGAAGATCAAAGAGTACATCGAGATCGGCAAGAAGGAAGGCAAGGCCGTTCTGGCGGACGGGAAGGTGCCCGACGGCGGCTATTTCATCCCCCCCACCATCATCAAAGACGTGGACCGCAGCGCCCGCATCGCCCAGGAGGAGATTTTCGGACCGGTGCTGGCCGTCCTCAAGGCCCGGGATTTCGACGACGCCCTGGCCATCGCCAACGGCACGATTTACGGACTCACCGGCGCCCTCTATTCCCACGACCGCCTGCGGCTGGAACGGGCCCGCCACGAGTTCCACGTGGGCAACCTGTATTTCAACCGCAAGTGCATCGGGGCTTTAGTGGACGTGCAGCCGTTCGGCGGGTTCAACATGTCCGGCACCGACTCCAAGGCCGGCGGCCGCGACTACCTCCAGTTGTTCATGCAGGGCAAGAGCATCAGCGAACGCTGGTAAGTTTCGCGTGCATTGGCACCGCCGTTGGGTTATAATCGTCGCGGGAGGTATTTCAAAGGAGGAATGTAGGATGTGCGCGCATCTCGCTCGAAACGAACGGGGATGGTCGCTGGGCCTGTTGAAGGCGTGGGCCTGGCTTGCCGTCGGGGTCGTGCTAGCGATCAGCACCAGCGCGGTCTCGGCGCCGAACCCGCCCGCCGACCTCACCGTCCGCACTTCCCCGGTGACGGGTCTGGCGACCTTCGTGACCGCCGCGGATGGTGGGGCGATCCCGCTGCAGGCCGCTCCTCCTCGGGCCCAGATCGAACCGATGGACTTGCTCGTGGAGTACGGGGGTTTATTCGGGCTGACCGACCCCGCCCGGCAGCTCGCGCTCGACCGCACCCAGAGCGATGCTCTCGGCTACACTCACACCACATACCAGCAAGTCCATGCGGGAGTACCGGTCTTCTCCGGCGTGCTGAAGGTCCACCAGAATGGTGCCGGACAGGTCACCGCCGCCAACGGTGATTTCTATCCCATCCCGCCCGAGCTGAACACCGTGCCTACGCTCACCTCCAGCGAGGCGGAGAGCATCGCCGCCGCCGTCACCGGAGGTTCGCCCCAGGTGGAACATTCCGAAGTGGTCGTCGTCGATCCCGGTTGGTACGGGGACCCCATGATCGGGGCCCATCTGGCCTACTACGTGATTCTGTCAGACCCTGCCGCTGAGCTGCGCGAGGCCTTCTTCGTCGAGGCGCACACCGGCGCGGTCCTGGATCGGTGGAACCTGATCGAGACAGCGCGGAACCGCGAAATCCACGATGCCTTAATGGGGAGCAACTGCTGCTACGACCACAGCGGGGCAGGGTGCGACGACACCATCTGCCGGGACATCGTCTGTAACTATCCTTATTGGTATTGGTCCTTGGAATACTGTTGCGACACCGTGTGGGACTCGACCTGTGCTTATGTGGCTTCTTGGCTTTGCGGCACCGTTTGTCTGCCGGGACCTCTCGCCCGGTCGGAGGGCGAGCCGCCTTTGTTCACCATCTATACGGATGTGAACACCGCCTACGACTACTTCGGGGACACCTACGACTACTACTTCCGGGCCTTCGGGCGGGACAGCATCGACGGCGGCGGTATGACCATGGTGGCCACGGTCGACTCTCAGGCCACCTTCTGTCCCAACGCCTCCTGGAACCCGGCGTTGGAGCAAATGGTGTTTTGCGCGGGAACGGTGACGGACGATATCGTCGGTCACGAGCTGACCCACGGTGTCACCCAGTTCACCGCCAGCCTGATCTATCAGAACCAATCGGGCCAGTTGAATGAATCGTTCTCGGACGTGTTCGGGGAGCTGATCGACCTGTTCAACGGGAATGCCGCTTTCGCGGGCGACCCAGGCGGGACTCCCTGGCCGACCCACCCCACCGGACCCGGGACCGACACGCCCAACAACCTGCGGACCTCCGCGTGCAGCCTGGCCGCCGGCGCGGGCCTGATCGTCAACTCGCCGCCGGCCATCGCCGGGACCTACCTCGTCGGCTCGGCCGATTTCGGTCCCCCGCTTACCACGATCGGAATCACGGGTGACGTCGTGGAGGCGCATCCTCCGCGGGCCTGCGACGTGGACCTTCCTTTCACCAATGCGGCCGACCTCAACGGTCGTATCGCCCTGGTCGATCGCGGGACTTGCACCTTCACCGAGAAGGTCCACAACGCCCAGGACGTCGGGGCCATCGCCGTCATCGTGGTCAACAACGTGGCCGGACCACCCCCCGGTATGACCGGCGCTGATCCCACGATCACGATTCCCTCGGTCATGGTCAGCCAGAGCGATGGCGCCGTCATCCGGACCGCGCTCGCCACACAGACGGTCAATGTCACGCTCAAAGACTTCAGCTATGCTGACGGGGTCCGCTGGCTGACGGGCGAGGATGCGGATGTGTTCGGCGGCGCCATCCGCGACATGTGGAACCCCCCCTGCTTCGGCGATCCGGACCGGGCCAACAGCCCCCTCCAGGTCTGTGCGGAAGGTGACAATGGCGGCGTGCACAGCGGCAGCGGGATACCCAATCACGCCTTTGCCCTGGCTGTCGATGGCGGGACCTTCAACGGGTACACCGCGAATGGCCTCGGTCCGATCAAGGCCGGGGCCATCTGGTACCGCGCGTTGACCGTGTACCTGACGCCGGCCTCCGAGTTCCAGGACGCTTACTATGCTATGCTGCTGGCGGCCGGCGACCTGGTGGGAACAACGCCCCTCGACCCGCGGACCGGCCTGCCTTCCGCCAGCGCCTTGACCACCGCCGACGCCATCGAGGTGGGCAAGGCTCTGCGCGCCGTGGAAATGGATACGCTGGGACGCTGCGGGGCCGTCTTCCGGGCGTTGAACACCGGATCGGCCCCGGTGTGCCCTTTGCGCCGTACGATCTATAAGGACGATTTCGATCACGGAGTGAACGGCTGGTTGGTGGAACACTCCGGGCCCTCCGGTCCTGCCGCCAACCCGTACGATTGGGTGCAAAGCTCCGGCTCGCTGCCGCAGGGGCGTGCGGGAACCGCCTGGTTCTGCGAGGACCTCAACTCCAGTTGTGCGCCGGGTAGCCCTAGCGAGGCGGCCCGGCACTCGCTGATCACGCCCTCGCTCGCCCTACCGCCGAACCTGGTAGATCCCGGATTTATCTTCACCCACTACTTGGACGTCGAGACCGGATGGGACGGGGGGAACCTGAGTATTGAAGTCAACGGCGGCCCTTGGCAATCCACCCCGGCGTCGGCGATCGTGTACAACTCGTACAATCTCCCCCTCTACTCCCCCCCTTCCAACACGAACCCCCTGGCGGGCGAGTGGGCCTGGACCGGTTCGGGCGGGTGGGGCACCACGGTGGTGGACCTGACCGGTTTCATCACCGGCGGGGAGAGTATCCGGGTCCGTTTCGATTTCGGCAAGGACGGCTGCGGGGGCAGAGACGGGTGGTACCTCGACGACTTCGAAATCTTTGATTGTGACTGCAATACCAACGGCATCGCCGACGCCGCCGACATCGCCGCGGGCACCAGTCTGGACTGCGACAGCAACGGCTACCCGGATGATTGCGAGATCGCGGAGAACCCCAACCGCGACTGCGACCACAACGGCGTCATCGACACCTGTCAGACCGATTCGGACGGCGACGGCGTGATCGATCCTTGTGATCCCTGTCCGGCCCATCCCTTTATATCGCCCGGGCGCTGCGGCTGCGGTGTGCCCGAAACCGATACCGACGGCGACGGCGTGCCCGACTGCGTCGACTTGTGCCCCGACAACTCCGGGAAGGACAACCCCGGCATCTGCGGCTGCAGCGTGTCCGACCAAGACACCGACGGCGACGGGATCCCCGACTGCAACGACCAGTGCCCCAACGAGCACGACTTCGACTCCGACGGCGACGGCGTTCTGAACTGTCACGATCTCTGTCCGTTCGACGCGAACAAGACCGCGCCTGGCCAGTGCGGTTGCGGCCTGGCCGAAGGCGAGACCGACGGCGACGGCACCCCCGACTGCAAGGACCTCTGTCCCAACGATCCCAACAAGACCTTCCCCGGCGGGTGCGGCTGCGGCATTCCTGATACCGACACCGATGGTGACGGCATCCCCGATTGCATCGATGGAACCCCGCAGCAGGGGGCTGCCCAATCCGTCGAGATTACCGGCCCCGATGAAGTGCTGATCGGCCAACAGGTCCAGTACGTCGCCGAACTCATCTTCGCCGACGGCACCAGTGAGAACGTGTCCGACCGGGTGGCCTGGAAGGTGATGGACATCATCCTGCTGCCGGGCCGGAGCCGACCGTCCGTGGGCGATGCTATCTCCCCGAACGGTCTCCTCACCGTCAGCCCGGACCGCACCGTCGAGACCATTCTTGCCGTCCAGGCGCTCTTCAACGACGGCCCCGTCAACCTGCAGGGCGCCAAACTGGTCAACGTCGTCCTGGAGCAAACACAGCCGACGCCCTCTCCCACGCCCGAACCGGGCAACGAGACGACCAACGGTGGCGGCGGGATTCCCACCCCTCAGCCAAGCAGCGGTCAGGCCGCCGGCCGCAGCCCCTGCGGCGTCGGGCTGATCACCCCGCTCGCCTTGGGCCTGTTGCTCGTCGGCCTGGTGAGAACCTCACGACCCCGCCGTGATTCAGCGGAGTAGCTCGCCACGGAACGAAGCGCAACTGATCCGAACCACGACCGTAAGGGAGTGGTGCTACTGGCTCGCGTGCCACTGCGCCA
This sequence comes from Phycisphaerae bacterium, assembly GCA_041480905.1. Lineage (GTDB taxonomy): Bacteria > Planctomycetota > Phycisphaerae > UBA1845 > UBA1845 > JAAEQG01. Next base: position 1,834 of record JBGPAW010000147.1, on the reverse strand, counting down.
CGAACCTTGGGACGGGCGCGTAGCCATACGAACCCGTAGTCGGCCGATGGCCTGTGCGGACGCGGGCCGCCACAACTTCACGGGCCGGTCGTACGATTCTTGGTGTCGACCGCTCGCACGGCCTCGGCGGCACGGCGCTCGCGATAGCGTTCCGCTTCCGGCACGCTGTCCCAAATCTTCAGCGTGCGGTCCGCACCCCCCGAAACGATCCGCCGCCCGTCGGGGCTGAACGCCACGGAGAAAACCGCATCCTCGTGTCCGCGCAGCGTCAGCAGTTCGCCCCCGGTTTCGGCATCCCAGATTCTCAGCGTTTTGTCGTAGCTCCCCGAGACGATCCGTCGCCCGTCCGGGCTGAAGGCCGCGGAAGAAACGCGTCCGTCATGTCCGCGCAGCGTCTGTACCTCCTGCCCGGATTCGGCATCCCAGATTCTCAGCGTCGCGTCATCTCCGCCAGAGACGATCCGTCGACCCTCTGGACTGAACGCCAAGGAAAAGACTTCGCCTATGATGACCGCACCTTTAGGTCCGGGCAGTATCCGTAATGGCGTTCCAGTCTGGGCGTCCCAGATCATCAAGCCGCTGTAAGCGCCGGATACGACTCGCTTGCCACCCAGACTGAACGCCACGGAACGAACCCCTGCCAGATGACAGCAGAGCGTCCGCAGTTCGGCTCCGGTTGAGGCGTCCCAGATCTTCAGCGTCGCGTCTAGGCTGCCGGAAACGATCCGTCGTCCATCCGGGCTGAACGCCACGCAGTAAATGCGTCCAAGATGGCCACGCAGCGTCAGCAGTTCCGCGCCTGTGTCCGCATCCCAGACCTTCAGCGTATTGTCCGAACTGCCCGAGACAATCCGCCGTCCGTCTGGGCTGAATGACACGGAGGAAACCCACCCCTCGTGTCCGCGCAGTGTCAGCAGTTCGTCCCCCGTTTCGGCGTCCCAGATTCTCAGCGTTTTGTCGTCGCTCCCCGAGACGATCCGCCGTCCGTCAGGACTGAACGCCGCGGAGAAAACCCTACCCTCGTGCCCCTGCAGCGTCCGAGGTAAGGTCCCGGTCTCGATGTCCCAGGTCTTTAAGGTCGTGTCCCAACTACCTGATACGATCCGTTGACCGTCTGGACTGAACGCCACGGAAAAAACCGACCCTTCGTGTCCGCGCAACGTCTGCAACACGGCCCCAGTGTCCGCGTCCCAGATTCTCAGCGTTTGGTCCCCGCTCCCCGAGACGATCCGCCGCCCCTCCGGGCTGAACGCCGCGAAGAAAACCACCGCCTCGTGCCCGCGCAGCATCAGCAGTTCGCCCCCGCTTTCGGCGTCCCAGATTCTCAGCGTTTTGTCCCCGCTTCCCGAGACGATCCGCCGCCCGTCCGGGCTGAACGCCACGGATGAAACTGACCCCTCGTGCCCGCGCAGTGTCCGCAGCTCGGCACCCGTTTCGGCGTCCCAGATTTTAAGCGTTTTGTCCTCGCTACCCGAGACGATCCGCCGCCCGTCCGGGCTGAACGCCGCGGAAAAAACCCTCATCTCGTGCCCGCGCAGCGTCCGCAGTTCGCCCCCCGTTTCGGCGTCCCAAATTCTTAGCGCTGCGTCATAACTCCCGGAGACGATCCGCCGCCCCTCCGGGCTGAACGCCACGGAGTGAACCGAGGCCCGGTGGAGCAGCGTTGACAAATCCCACCTGTCGTGCCTGCGCAAAGTCCGTAGTTCGCCCCCGGTTTCGGAGTCCCATGTTCTCAGCGTCGAGTCCTCACCACCGGAAACGATCCGCCGTCCGTCGGGGCTGAATGCCACAGAATGAACGCCGTCCTCATGCCCCCAAAGTGTCCGCAGTTCGG
>JBGPAW010000146.1:0-8675 GCA_041480905.1 Phycisphaerae bacterium | reverse complement strand
TCGATGATGGCCGTCATCGACAGCGACTTCCCGATGATCCCCGAAAAATCGTGGGACAGGCGGATTTGCTCGCGGAGCAACTCGTTTTCCTGAGCCAGGGCGTCGGCGGCCAGGAATTGCTTCAGCTTGAAGATCAACTCGTCGAAGATCAGGGGTTTGCACAGGTAGTCGCGGGCCCCCTTCTTCATCGCCCCCACCGCCGTCTCCACCTCGCCGAACGCCGTCATGACGATGATCACCGCCCGCGGGGCCAGCTTCTTGACGTGGTCGAGCAGGTCCATGCCGCTGATCCCGGGCATCCGCAGATCGGTGATCACCGCGTCCACCGCGGTGGTCTTGAGGGCCCGCAAGGCCTCCGACCCGTCGGGACAGGCCACCACGTCGTAACCCTCCTCGCTCAGCACCTGGGCGAGGTTGTTCCGCAGCGTCTCTTCGTCATCGACCAGCAGTACCGTTGTTCGTCCCATCGGAGGTCTCCGTCGGAGGTCGGTCCAGAATGGGAATCCCGACCGTGAACACGGTGCCTTGGCCGGGCGTCGACCTGAAATCGATGCTCCCGCCGTGTTTCTGGATGATGCTGTAGCTCACCGCCAGGCCCAAACCCGAACCTTTGCCCGGGTCCTTGGTGGTAAAGAACGGCTCGAAGACCCGCCGGCCCACCTCCGACGTGATCCCGCAGCCGGTGTCCTCCACGTGGACGCTGATCTTCCGCGAACTCCGCTCGGTGGAGACGCGCAGTTGCCCACCCTCCCCCATCGCGTCCAGCGCGTTGAGGAACAGATTGATGAACACTTGCTGGAGTTGCCCGCGCACCGCGTAGGTGGGGGGCAACGCTCGCGGAGGATCATAGCGGATGTCCACGCTGCGCGCCCGCCGATCGAAGGCGATCAGCCGCACCGCCTCGCTCAGCGTGTCCCCCAAGTCCACCCGCTCCCACTGCTCCGGCCCCGGGCGGGCCAGACGCACCAGTTGCCGCACCGTCCCGGAAATCCGCTGGATGTGCGTCTCGATCAGGTCCAGTTGGTCCGCGGCGCCCCGGTCCATCCCGCGCCGTTTGAGCAGTTGGACGATGGACGAGATGCTCGAGAGCGGGTTGCCCACCTCGTGGGCGATTCCCGCCGCGATCTGTCCGATGGCGGCCATCTTCTGCTTCTCCACCACCTGGGCCCGCATCTGGCCCACGTGGGCCGCCTCTTCTTCCAGCAGGAACATCAGGTTGTTCAGACTCTCCCCCAATTCCGTGAGCGTATCCGGGCAGGAATTCTGATAAACGACGCAGTTCTGGCATTGCTCGATCTCGATCGCCGGGCTGCGTATCTCCGCCGCCGCCCGACTCAGGGCCATCACCTGCCAGCACCGTTCCCCGGCGGCGTCATACATCGGGCAGTCCGTCCGCTGACACCCCAGCAGCTCCCGACAGTGCACCAGGTGCGGATTCTCGAAACGCTCCGGCCGCGGCGCGTGCGTCTTGTAGGATGCCAGCAGTCGGGTCAGTTGCTCCGCCGTCCGGGACAGACGCCGGTGCTCGCGGTGCATCAGCAGGTAGACGGTCAGGCTGGCCAGCACCGTGGCCACGGCCGCCCGCAAAGTAAGCAGCGCGTGCCGCAGTCCGATCGACATCCCCGGCAGCAGGTGTCGCTCCGCCACCTCCCAGAGCACGAACAACGCCGCGAACGAGGCCACCACCGCCAAGGGGATCAACAGACGCCGACCCTTGGGAGAGCGCGGACGCCTACCGCGCCCGAGTTCCGTTCGCGGAACGGATGCGGGGCACGGTCGTGCCGGTTCCTTCGCGAGCGATCCCGCTCGGGGGATCGCTGCTCCCTGGGGGCTTTGGCCCGCCGTGATGCCCTGTTCCAACTCCATACGCGCGCTGCTACAATACCCGGCTTCGTGCCCTGGCTTCAAAAGCGTAGAAGGAGACTTGCAAGTTGCGTGCCGGGACCGGGGACGAACCTGACGTCACCGCCTTATGATCTTCTCGTGCCGGATGGCACGCCGTATGCTCAGGCGCGGAGCAGTGTGAACTTGGATAGTTTGCCCCTCGCAGTCACCACATGCGAAGGAGTTTCACCGAGTGAGAAACGATAGACGACCATACCGCCGGGCGTCGGGCCCACTGGCCATCGCCATCTTATCTCTGTTGCTCCCATGCCTGATGGGGGGCTGTCCCGAGTTCCAGGATGAAAGCGTAGCGGCGCTCGAGACCGCCACGCGGGGCGTTGTCGACGCCGCTGTGAACCTGTTCTTCGATCAATACCGCAGCGATGCGGCGAAATGAAGAAATGACTCAGCGGCACGACTTGGCCAGTATCTTCCTCATGCTCGCTCGTCCGCCGAACTTCTCATTTCTGAGAACAATTCCGCAGTATGCGAGATTGTTTCACCTGCCAGGATTAAACAGCTCCATTACAGAGCAAGCGGTTACAGATGCACTTTAATCCATCTGGTGGCACGCGAAACACAGCGCCGACCCTTCGATCGGCACGGAAAGGTGATGGCGATCGCTCGCGTAGAGGTCGTGGCAGGACACGCAACTCACTTTGCCGTCCGGCAGACGAATCCCGGCGGGAAGCATACTTATCGGACGGAACGGCACGCCGTAGTTTCGCGGTGTATGGCTCGGGTAGCTGACGCCGATGGGATGGTTGCGCCTCCGGTCGTCCAATGGGCTGCTGCCGCGGTTCCAAACCGTGCTGTTCACCGCCTCGTCCGCGCCCACTCCGTCATGACAGGCCATGCAGCGGCGGGAGTCCGCGTCCAGCAGTCCGCCGGAGCGGTGGGGCCGGCGGTCGTCATCCGGGACATGGGCTACGCCGACGGCCATCCAGTGCTGGGCCGTCGCGGTACGCGTGGTGTCATCACTATGGCACTTCACGCAGAACGCCAGCGTGTCCGCCTCCTCTTCCGCAAAGTCCCGCAGGTAGGCGTGGGAGGCGCCTTCCAGGGGGGGAAGCTTATCATGGCAGGTCAGACAGGTGAGCGAGCCGTCGTCGGCGAGGGGCCAGCCTCGGGGAATGCGCACCGTGCCGGACGGTCGAACGTGGACCGGATGGTTCGACGCCCCGGGTCCGTCGCGCAGTCGCTCCGCCAGGCTGCGCGACGCGGCTCTGCTCCCCGCTCGTGAAATCATCGGCCACCCGCCGATGGCGAGCAGGAAAACCAAGGCCCCGAGCATCACCCTGAGGAAAAGCGTTGCCCTGGGAGGCTTCATCGTCGTGTCCCCCTGATGCGCGAGCCCACCGGCGCACTCTTGCGGCGTGTGCCCGGCCTTTGCCTCCCAGGGTCTGATGGTCTCGCTGGTACCCCGAATCTCCGCGGGATGGCCCGCCGGTCATCCCGCCCACGAGGTGAACGTACGATATCTCCAGCGGCGCGGAGGAGAACCGATTACCACAATTGGGAAAAACGTCTCCTCAGCCTGTGCGCGACGAGAAGCCCTATAACCTGCGGGCAATAGCAACCGGATTCCAGACCAGTGTTAATCTTATGTTTCAAATGAAGTTAGAGCACGCGAGGGGATTAATCCACACGTCGTCCGCAATCGGCGGGTGGCTGGAATAAGGCGTGCTGCCTGCCTTGGTCCTCAATTGGGGGAAAGGTTGAAGTCTGCGCCTATTCGGAGGTCTCGCGAATATGACAACTTCCATGCTCATGGTCAGCGCGGTGCTCTTGCTCGGGCAGGCCAGGCCCCTGACGCACATCGCCACTTTGACGGAACATCTGGACAGCCCGGCCAGGTTAGCGGTTACGGCCACGGAAATCCTGGTGACCGACCCACGGGCCAACGCCGTCGTGCGCTTCGACCTGGCCGGGACGTACCTCGGGACGTGGTCCGAGCCGGCCGGTCCGGTCGGGGTGGCCGTCCATCCGGATGGACGGATATTGGTCTCCCGCCGGGACGACGCGAAGGTCGGCGTGTACGACGGCACCTTCACCTTCCTGCGCTTCCTGGGGGAGGGAAACCCGATGGTGAACTTAATCAAGCCGACGGACCTGGCGGTGGACGCGAGCAGCGGCCGGGTTTACGTGGTGGACAGCGGCGGCGATCGGGTTTACGCGTTCGAGGGCAACGAAGCGTTGGCCTTGATCCTGGGCATGCGCGGCAGCCAGTCCAGCCAGTTCAAGTATCCCAGCGCCATCGCCATCGACCCGGCGAACGGCCGCATGCTGGTGGCCGACCAGGACAATTATCGCGTGCAGGTGTTCAGCACGTCGGGGCTGTTCCAGTTCCGGTTCGGCTACCGGATCAAGTATCTGCCGGGCGGGGAAGAAGGCTGGTTCACGCGGACGGCGGGTCTGGCGGTGGACGCCCAGGGACACATCTTTGTCACCGACGGTCTGATGAGCACGCTACGGTCGTTCAGCACGCTGGGCGCGGAGACGGCCAAGTTGGCGGAGTACGGGTTCGGGGTGGGCGAGTTGCGTGCCCCCGGGGACGTGGTCATCGACGGGACGGGAAGGATCCTGGTGGCCAACAGCAACGCGGGGACGGTGGAGATCTACGCGGCCCCTCCCAAGGCGCTGATGGCGGGACGCGGGACGGTGTTTGCGGGCACGAACTTGAGCGAGGAAGACCTCAAGCTGCGGCGGGGAGACTTGCTCTGGGGGGCGACGAAAGCGCCGCTTGCCGTCCTGCTCCAGCCGGAGGAGGCGCTCAACCTCGCCGGCGGGAGTATGGTGGAGAGGCCGGTGGGCTACGATCCGCCGCACATGCTGGACGACGTGATCTGCGGGCGGTGTCATGGGATTAACGGTCAGCCGGGCGGTCATCTGGGCCTGATCGAAGGGCAAACCAACCTGTGCATCTCGTGCCATACGGGCGCAGGCCACGCCTTAAGCACCGCGTTTCGTTCGGCGGACGCAGCCGATCCTTACGGGACGAATCCCGCTGTGGCGGACGGACGGGGCACCGCGCACGCCTGGGGCGTGCCGGCGGTGAACGCCCTGGCGGACTCCGTGGGACCGGTAGCGGGCGGGGAGTTGGAGCGCTATTTGGCCTCCGGCAACATCAAATGTGCCACCTGCCACAACCAACATAACAACGAGGCGGGCGTGCCTTTCCTGCGGGTGAGCAACGCGGGCGACGCCATGTGCAAGGAGTGTCACGCGCCGCGGGACCAGGGAACGGGCGAGGGCGGCTCGCACGCGGTGGGTTTTGCTTATCCCTCGGGCCATGGTGAGTACCCAGAGAGCTCGACGAATGGTCTGCCGCCCTTGAAGAACGGGAAAGTCGAGTGCCTGACCTGTCACGGCGTGCACTACGCCGACTCGGGCGGGGCCAACGACGGCGCGGGCGACGGCATGCTCCTACGGGGAGCGAATGACGGGACCCTCTGCCGAACCTGTCATACCGAGCACATCGGCCATACGCCTGGGGGGACATGGCAGCCGACGTGCGGCGAATGTCACGACATTCACGATCCGACGAACGTGAACTTGGCCCTGGTGGGGCGGACGGTCTACAACCGGACGCTGGGGATCGACAAGTCGGTGGTCTTTACGGCGGAAACGGGAGCGAACAGCTTCGCCGACGGAGACCCCGCGGTGATCGACGGGATTTGTGAAGTGTGCCACACGGCGACCACCTATCACAAACACGATGGCGGCGGCGCGGCGCACAACGGCGGGCAAGACTGCACCGGCTGCCACCCGCACGCGGCGGGCTTCATGCCCATGGGAGGATCGTGTGTGGATTGCCACGGCGCGGCCCAGGATAACGGCGATGGCGTGCCGCCGGGCGGGCGGCGGGCGGTGGTGGGCGAGTTCCCCACGGGCGACGTTCACGCCCACTATGGGGCGGAACTCGGCGGCGATGCCTGTCTGGTCTGCCACAGCATGACCACCCACATGGATGGGTACGTGGACCTGATCGACCCGGACAACGGGAGCCTGTACCATTTCCAGAGACCGGAGGATCTGATCTCTGATCCTGATGTGTCGGACTTCTGTGCGCATTGCCACGACGCCGATGGGGCCGCCCGGCTGCCCAACCCGCATGATCCGTTCGGCAACGGGAACAATCCCCCGGACGTGGCCTCAAAGTTCGCGGGCACCCTGCAATGGCTCGAGGAATACGGTGATGACTGCCTGGGGACGGAAGGGACGCAAAGGCCGGTCAACAGCCACCACGACATCAGCAACGCTGACCAAACCTTCAGCGGAGCGAAGATCGAGTGCCTGAACTGTCATGGAGCCCATAGCTCCGGGGCGACCCAGCCGGTGGCTGATCCGTTTGCGCCATTCACGCCCTGGACCGGAAGCGGGAACGAGTTCTGCTTGGCCTGCCACAACGGTGGGGCGGGGCCGGCGGCCCCGGGATTCCCGCCCGCGGTGGTCGGACCGACGATCGCGCTGCGCGGCATCGACTCGTGCGACTACCAGGACCCGATGTGGTACGTGGACTATACCTGGACGAATTCGGCGCACGGACCGAACTCGAAGCGGGGGTGGAATGGCTACTCCGGAGCACCGGCGGCGGACCTGCCCTGCACGGTTTGCCATGACCCGCACGGCTCGTACACCGCGACGAATGCGGCGGGGAACCCGTACATGATCCGCGACTTCGTGGACGGTTCGTCATTCGTGGACGACGGATCCCCCGGGGCATGGACCGGTCCGCCGTGGAACACGTACGGGGCCACGCGCGGCGTGACTGTAACCATCAACGGTCTGGCGGTGGACTGGGGCGGACCGGACAGCCTGTGCATGGTGTGCCACGCCGACTGGTTGGACGCGATGCACTTCCACCCCTACTGTAACGGCTGCCAGATTTGCCATGCACACGGGATGCTCTGGGGCGAGTATGATTGGGAGGACGGCGACGATGACACGCCGTGCCCGCCGGGTTTGCGGGGGGCTGCGCCTCAGCGCCCCGCGCGCGATCGCGCCGTCGAGACCGGACCGCCGGTTCATCAACGGACCGCCGGCGCGTCGCGGATGAACGATCGGGCAGAGCAACAGATGATCCGGGATGGTACCCGATAAGGGGGGCGGGGGTGTGCACATGGCTAAATTTGGGGTGATGGCGGGGTTGATCGGCGGGTGGGTGATGTGCGCGGCGGTGAGCGAGGCCACTCAAACCATCTATCCCAGCAAGGATGGGACGCTGGCCGACGGGGGGAGCTACGGTCCGTTTGACGGGGTGGTCGACAACTACGACTGGACTTTCAACCAGTCGAGCTATGAGGGGAGCATTACGCGGACGACCCCGCCACCGCCGGAACTGAGCCTGGAACACCGCGTGGTCTGGGAATACGACCTCAACTCCGTAGCGTGGGGGCCTTGGGTCTCGGCGACGCTGACGTTCACGCTGCGCGGCGCGCCGATCTGGCCGTTCCCGGACGTGAGCGTACACGTTTACTCCTATCCGGCGGACCTGGTGGAATCCGTGAGCGATTATTCATCGGGTCCGACCCTGTTCCAGGGCGCCGTCACGGTAGTGCCTTATCAGTCGCCGACGGTCTACACGTTGGATGTGAACGCCGTCGTGGGGTCCGCAATGCTCAACGGTACGAAGAAGGTCGCGTTTCGGTTTCAGATCGACCCCAACACGTTGAACACCGCGAATCAAGCCTTCATCGACGCCCTGGACACGACTCCCGCGACCAAACCTTATCTGACAATCAGCCCCGCGCCCTTGCCGGGCGATTTCGATGGCGACCAAGACGTGGATTTGGCGGACTACGTGGTGTTCGCCGATTGCCTGGCCGGCCCGGGCGTGCCGCCCGCTCCCACCCAGCCCGGAGTTACGCCGGCTGCGTGCTTGGCGCACTTCGACTTCGACCACGACTCAGATGTCGACGTGCGCGATTTCGGACCTTTTCAGTACTATTTGGCCATTACGCATCACTGAACCGCCATAGCCCCGCCTCATCCCCTTTTGGTCCCCCTCGTTTTGTCTCGGTCGCGATATCGGGATCCAACGTAAGTCCGCGAAACAAAGGAGGTTATATTTTTCGAAGCATGGGTCAAGCGGCGTCTGGAACGTACCGATGCTCGTAGCAAAGCCAACGACGAGAGCCGTGCGGGCGAATCTGAGTTCCTTGGTAAAGGGGGAGTGCGATGAACGTCCGAAGCATCCTAACGCTGCCGGTTGCGATCGGCGCGTTTCTGGCGGCATTCTGCGGAAGCGCGGCGGCCCAGCCGTACACGTTACAAATCTCGCGCGAACCGGTTGAGGGGGGGGCTTTCGACGTCGTGCCCGCTCAGGAGAGCTATGAGCCAGGAACGGTCGTTGACGTCTATGCGGTCCCCTATTCCGGGTTCCGGTTCGTGGAGTGGCAAGGGGACATCTCCGCGACGGAAAACCACCTGACGTTTGCGATGACGGCCGACACGGTCCTGACTGCGGTCTTTGCGGTTGCGCCCGACGAGGATCCTGAGTATGAGGTGCTGGTCGTCGCCCAGCCGCAGGGTACGGGGTACGTTACCCGGGATCCGGTGGTCACCGCTTACGCGCCCGGGCTGGAAGTGACGCTAACCGCCGTCCCCGGCGATGGTTACGTGTTTGCCGGCTGGAGTGGCGACGTGCCGGAGGGTGGCGATCTCAGCCAGCCGGAACTGCGGTTGACGGTGAGTGAAGACCTGGACATCACCGCCAACTTTGAGGCGGCGGCGGTGGTGGTGCCCGACGGCGGAGCCAATGGGGACGGGTCGACACCGGCGTACAACAC
>JBGPAW010000145.1:0-8737 GCA_041480905.1 Phycisphaerae bacterium | reverse complement strand
GTCGTGATGATGATCCTATTGGGCGTCGGGTTGTAGCCGGAGATCCAGCCGCCCTCTACATCCTCGTGCAACCCCTCGACACGAAGCCAACTGTCCCGCGGAAGTTCTTCGCCGCCGGGGTCGAGCTGTTCGGTTGCTTGCGGTGCCGCCCGCCCCGGTGAGGCTGGAGCGGTCGCCGGTGGCGCGGCGGGGGCCGCAGGCTGGGAGGCGGCGACGGAGGGTGTCGCCGTTTCAGGCTCGGTACACCGGGCGATCAACATGGCGGAAAGCAACAGGGCCATGAGCACCCCGCGCCTCCCGTATCGGGGCACGGTCCCCCACCCCCGGCGGGTGCCCCATCTGCTCGCACTGGTGGGGTCAAGAGGTGGAGGCCCCAAGAGGTTGCGCAGACGGCCCGCTCGCTTGCGCTCGCGGCTCGGATGACTCCAGGTAGGACTACGCACGACGCAGGTTCCGCTTGGTGGATTATACGTAGGCTCGCTCCTTCCCGTTGCAGCGCGGCACGTGATGTTGTACCGTAAACTCCCACCACGGGAAGACCACGATGGAAGAACTGACGCCCAAACAGATCGTCGCTGAACTGGACAAGTACATCGTCGGGCAGGACGAGGCCAAGCGGGCCGTCGCGGTGGCGATCCGCAACCGCTGGCGGCGCCAGCAGTTACCCGACAGCCTGCGCGAGGAGGTCGGACCCAAGAACATCATCATGGTCGGACCGACCGGCGTCGGCAAAACCGAAATCGCCCGGCGGCTCGCGGCGTTGGTCAACGCCCCGTTCATCAAGGTCGAGGCCACCAAGTACACCGAGGTGGGCTATCACGGCCGGGACGTGGAGAGCATGGTCCGCGACCTGGTGGACCGCGCCATGCACATGGTCAACGGCGAGCAACGCGAGGTGGTGCGGACCGAAGCGGAAAGACTGACCGAGGAGCAACTGCTCGAGGCCCTCATGCCGCCGACGGATTTCGACCGCACCGACGGCGACGCGGGGAGCGAGTCGGCCCAGCGCCGCCATCGTAATCGGGAGAAACTCCGCGCCGGTCTGCGCGCCGGCGAGCTGGACGACCGGACCATCGAACTGACCGTCGAACAAAAGGCCACCCCAGTGGGGATGTTTGCGGCGGTCGGCGATCAACTGGATCCCGAGGTCCAGAGCTTCCTCGAACGGCTGATCCCCAGCCATTCCAAGACCCGCCGCCTGCCCATCCGCGAGGCCCGCAAGGTGATGTTCGACCAACAATGCGACACGCTCATCGACCGCGAGAAAGTGATCGAGATGGCCCTGCGCCGAGCGGAGAACCGGGGGATCATCTTTGTCGACGAGTTGGACAAACTCTGCGGCGGAGAAGGCGGGCACGGCCCCGACGTCTCCCGCCAGGGCGTGCAGCGGGACCTGCTGCCGGTGGTCGAAGGCTCAACCGTGACGACCCGCCATGGACCGGTCCGAACGAACCACGTGCTCTTCATCGCGGCGGGGGCGTTCCACCACCGCAGCCCCAACGACCTGATGCCGGAGCTGCAAGGCCGGTTCCCCATCCGGGTGCAACTGACGGACCTCACCAAGGAAGATTTCCTCCGCATTCTGACCGAACCGCAGAACGCCCTGACCACGCAACAGACCGCCCTGCTGGCCACCGAGGGCGTGAAGCTGGAGTTCACCCCGGACGCCATCGAGGAAATGGCGGCCCTCGCCTTCCAGATGAACCAGCGGGCCCAGAACATCGGGGCCCGCCGGCTGTACACCATCACCGAAAAGCTGATGGAGACGCTCTCCTTCGAGGCGCCCCAACGCCGTGGGGACTCGGTCACGATCGACGCGGGCTATGTCCGGGAGCGGCTGGCCGACATCATCAAGAACGAGGAAATCACGCGGTTCGGATTCCACAGCCTCCGCCAGCGGGAGGAGTAGTTCGGCGGGCGCCCGTTGCCGTAGGCAAACCGAGGTGTCTCTACCTGCATCCGAGGCCCCGGATCCGCTCTTCCTGACCACGCTTCGTCCAGTGCACACGAAACCGCTTGGTGAACTGATCGGGTAGCGTGCGACCGAAGCCGACCTCCTCGAGCACTTCCTCCAGCGAGAGACCTTGCTCGACGCGACCCAATTGCGCCAGGACCCTGAAGACGATGGCGTCGCCGGAACAGATGAGGCAGGGATCGTCGCACGCCGCAAGGTACGCGAGTGACTCGGCCTCACCGGCATCGAGCCGCTCCAGGTAGAGCGGGCCGAACTGATCCATGAAGCCCTTCAGCTCGGACGGCGGGACGTCGACGATGACGATACGCTTCGATTCGATGTCGTCGGTTAAGTCGATTTCGTGTTGGCCATCGGCGTCGAAGAAGAACTGGGCCTCCCGTTCCGCGACGGTTCGGGCGAGCAGTATTTCGCAGTGGGCAATGATCCGCTTCCACAGGCCGAGTTCGAAGAGTTGAATGACGACGTTGGCATCAAGCAGGAGTAATCTGAACTTCTTCATCGCCGCGAGCATCTTGCTCCATGATGGCCTGCGCTTCCCGCCGGGTTATGTGAAGATACTCGGCGAAGCGACCAATTGAAATCTCGCCTTGCTGCAAAGCCCTGATGGCGAGTGCCCGAAAGCGGGGCGGAAGCGGCGGCGGGTCGTCATGCACACGGTTTCCTTCCCACATCGACGAAACCCGCTTATAGCGGCCGATAATCTCTGCAGCGTCGTCGTAGGCGAAGTACTTCAGAAACGCCATCCGCCAGATCAGAGCTTCGACGGAAACGTCGAATTGACGGGCGATGCCGAACATGTCGGCGAAAGCGATCTTGCCCTCCTTGATTACCCCGTTCACGGCACTTCGCGTCGCATCCGTCGGCATGAGGAGATTGCCCGCGAAGCACGTCGCGGACCGCTCCTCCTTGGGATCGGGGGTCGTCCGCGTATCGGCCTGCTCTCCACGAAAGATCGGCCAGGTTAGAAGGTGGAACAGTTCGTGGGCCAGATCGAAGTTGCGACGCCAGCGAACGTTCTTGGAGTTAAGTAGGATGCCCACGCCAAAGGCCTCGCTCACGCAGCAGACTGCCGCGCCCGGTGGGTCGAAGGATCTGTGGAAGATCTTGACGCCGCACTCCTCGTCAAGGGTTGTGAGCAGGTTCTGTGCGGGACGGTCCCCGAGGGACAACGCCTTTCGAACCTGATGAGCCAGCCCTTCTGCGTCGGCGTAGCTATAGGTCGCAGCGTCCCCTTGGGCTACAGGCAGCCGCGTAACACGCCGCTCATTGAGCCACGTCTCCAGGTTGTGATACTGTTCGCAGAGTCGTAGGAACTCCGCCTCGATCTCCTCGCAGATCGGCGACGCCGGTTGATCCCGCCAAAGCAGGACTTCGCGGGGCAACGGGTCAACGCTGAGGAAGAAATCGAGGGAGCGTCGGTAGGTTTGGGCAAGCGCCTGGAGGTGGCTGAGGCGAGGCTCTCGCCTGGCGTTTTCGAACTCCGAGAGGGATGACTCACCGATTCCCGTCCGGTCCGCGACCTGCCGGAGCGTCAACCCCGCCCTCTCCCGCGCGTATTTAAGTCTAAATCCCACGCCCATTTATCTTTCATCACCTTCGTTTCAAACTGCCGCTTCCAGGGTCCAGAATATTGTACAAGGTGTTTAACACGATCGGCAAGCTTTTCTTCTGTTATTCAGAAGATTCGCTTGACGGTGGATCAATCACAGGCTATGTTTTCTCGTGGCGTGCACGCCCCAGGTCTTGTGGAACGGAACATGCAGGTACACAACGCCTGGAGCCTCGTGACGCTGGATCGTAGATCGGGGGCTGGCGTTACGCCGGGTGCCGTTGCTCTGTCCGCGCGAGGCCGAAAACGCAGTTTGCTGGGTCCGGCGGAGGCGGGTGAACAACGAGTGACGTCACTGGGGCACAAGATATGAATGCTCGCGACCGTGCCCAATCATGCTCTTGGAGCAGCACCAGTTGGCGCCTGTAATCCGCTATCCGACGAAGATGAAACGGCTCCTGGGTGAGCGCGGGTACGCCTTTCTTCAGCACACATTGGGCGCGATTGAACGGCTGCTTCCTCATATCGAGGTCTCGCGGTGGGAAGCCCACAAGGGTGACAAGACTCAGGTCACGTGGGCGTCGCCCGAGAGACGAGAACTCACCCTGAGGCTCTGCCTCTCGCTGACGAAGGACGGAAGAAGCGCCAACGTCGCCCTCAGAGCTTCGCTCAAACGAAAGCGTGTTCCCAAAGGGGTTGGCGCAGTGCAACGCACAATCGACGAGAGGGAACGCGACCTTTGTGAAAGGGTTCTCGGACGCATATCAGGCGTCCTCCGGGGAGAGCCTGCTTTCGAGGCGTGGGAATCTCTGCACGCGATTCAGATCGCCTTTGACGAGCAGATCGTTGCATCTCACCTGAAGGAATGGCACGCGCTCGAGCTTGACTTGGTTGAGGTGCTGCGGCGGCTCCGCGAGTTGGCTGAGCAGAGCTATGAGAACAAATCGCTCACGTTCTCGTGCTTGCTCGATCCACAGAACCAAACCGACCCTGATCGGGGAGGTCGGTTCCCTGCCGATTTCCTGGAACGGAAGAAGTACCGTGCTCTGACGGACGGTTTTCGGACCACCTACCGCGTGTCGGCGCGTGGTGCAATGGTCCGATTTGAAGACTGCACGTCACTCAAGCGGCCGACAAAGGGCAAGCACTTCTTTCCTGAATGGGCCGAGCACATTGCGGCTGCAAGTAAGCAAGGGGTCTGCGGCCTGTGTTTGACCCGTCACGGCGACATCCTGGTGTTCGATGAGGAGACGCTCCGATTCACGTATCGGTTCGGTAAGTGGCAGTACTGGAACCATAGTCACATCATTGATTTGCTGAGGAATAGGGCACGCGTTCAAAGGGTTGACCCGCAAATCGTTGGTACCGTCGCCAACGCGGTCTATCGAGCGGCGCTCGACGTAGCGTTTCGCCGAACTGGCGGGCTGTTTGTCCTGCTGAGAGCAGCGAACAAGCTGCACCGGCTCGTTCTCAAAGGCGACGCAATATCGGATGAACGCCGACCGCCGATCGACTGCAACTTCGACTCCGCTCTTCCATCGAAGCAGATCCAAAGTCTGTCGCGGCGGCTAACCGTTGAGCTCGCTGGGCTGGACGGTGCCATCGTTCTAAGCAACAAGGGGGAGATACTCGCCTATGCGGCCGTGTTGCAGCCACGAAAGAAGGGCAAGACCGGATTGGCCGAGGGCAGTCGGACGAAGGCGGCCATCGGTGCCTCCAAATACGGGTTGGCCATCAAGATCAGTTCCGACGGCGACATAACCTTTTTCGAGAACGGGAAGAGCTTCCTCAAGACCTGAGACGCGACGCCTTGGCAATCACACCTTATCCACCCTCGGCCCAGTCCGCCGAGATTGACCTCTGCGCCTGGATCGCCAGCTCAGTCAGGCAGGGAGGGGCCTCTATTTCCGAATTTATCTGACGTCCGGGCTGAGGGCGCCGGTTCGCACGGAGGACTCCTAACGCCCTCTCGTGAGTCTATCGGCCGAGCGGCTTCTCGGGGCGCGGGAGGAAGTTCACGTCACCGGTTTCGCAGTCGACGCCGACGCTGAAGTTGCGCACCTGGGCGTTGTCGGAGTCCGGTGGGTCGAACCAGGTCGCGTTGTTCCAGGCCTGGGCGTCGCACGCATAGGTGTCATTGCCGCCGACATCAAGGAATATCCGAACCGCGACCGTCAGGGAGCGGCGTGACTCGGCGACGCGCTGGACTGCTCCCTGACGGTCGCGGTTCGGCAAACAATACGTTGCGTCAATGGTGAGGCACTACACTAACCACAGGCGCGCCGGACCAGCGCGACGCACCACGCAATCAGGACCGCCACCGCCGCGAAACAGACCAAGAAGACGGGAAAACCGCCCACGCGAAAGGCCTGTTCGTGCAGGGGATAAAGAACGGTGAGGTCCACCGAACTGAGGCGGACCGCCTCCCGCACCACCGTAGTCCCGATCACGGTGAGGGCGACGCCCGCCGTTGCGGCGGCCAACGGCCCCGCCGCGAAGTGGGCCCGGGTCAGTTGTGCGCCCCAGGCGAGGAACTGCAGCACCAGACCCACGACAGCCACCCACAGGTAGGGAAACGCCATGGCGCTGGTGATGGCGCGACGCACCGACTCATCGGCCCGCAAGTAGTAGAACCCGCCGCACAGGACGCTCAAGACCAGCCCGCCCAAGGCCATCACGGCGGTCCGGCGCGGCTCGCGCGCGGGCATGAACCGGCCACGCCGCTCGGCGTAGCGCAGTTGCCAGGCCAGGATCACGCTCATCGTGGGGATCGCGCCGAAGAACCACACCGCCAAACGCCGCCTCACCTCGGGGTGGTGGTACATCATGGAACCGGAGGCGTACAACTGGGGCCACACCTCCGCGTGGCGGCTGAGCATGTGGTTCTCGGTCCACGAGTAGCCGGTCCACGCCAGGCAGGCGAACGCCCCGACGCCGATCATGATCCGCCCCAGGCGCCCCCACCGCTCGATCCGCCGGCTGCTGAGCAGATAGATCAGGTAATAGCCGACGATCAGCACCGGCAGGATAGACATCCGGCGATGGAACCCCAGGAGGTTGGCGGTGTAGAAGCTCTTCTGGTAAAGGACCTGCACAAACAAGAGCGGGGCGACGCCGGCGGTGATGGCCAGCCCCAGGGCGAAGGGCAGCCAGTCCCGCAGGACCAGGGCCTTGGGGCTTTCGATGCGCGTGGACCGCGTGCCGCCGCCCACGAAGCTCATTACCGCCAGATAGGCCGTACCCGCCAGCACGTAATTCATGAAGAACACGTGAATCACCAGCGTCAGCACGTAAAGGCACAGGTAGAATCCCGTCGCGAAAGGCAAGCCCAAGGGAAAGACGCGGTCCATCAGTCCGTCTCCGCCAGGGTCGTGCCGTGGATTCTCGGGGTGCTCGGGGCCGTTCCCGCCTCCTTGAGCCACTGACCGATCTGATCCAGAATCCGTGGATCATCGTTCACCGGCCAGTCCGCGGGCCGCCCCCAACCGCACCAGTCCAGGAACTGCACCAACGCCTCCACCTCCGCGGCCGTGCCGGCGAAGGGAGGCATGAACGGCTTGGTGTGCTGCAGCTTGGCGATGTTCAGGCGCTTCTGCCCCATCATCCAGGAGCCGGTCAGGTGCGTCAGGCCGTTGGCACCGGAAAGCGTATGACAGATGCTGCACTGGAAGCGATAGACCCGAGCTCCCAGCCGAAGCTGACCGTTGGGATAAGATGCCGCGTCGCGCAGCGGATACGGATCGTCGGTCACCGAACCGACCGTGCGCAGGTACTCCAGTTCCGCTTGCTTGAGGGAATTGGAGTAGAGCGTGTTGCGGATGGTGTACGGTTTGCGCACCCCCTCGCGGACGAACTCGCCTCCGGCCGTGGCGACCAGCGCAAGTCCGCACAGCAAGGTCGCCGTCGCCCCGTTGATGTACAGCCGCTGGAAGAGCAAGCCGATCAGGGCATACAGCCCGAGGAACAGCGTGGCCCCCAGGGCGAGCATCATAAAGAGGGTCATCGTGGTGCTGCCCCCCAAGACCCAGGAGCGGCTGTCCTGGGGAATGACCAGCAGGTACCACGCGCCCAAGGCGGGCATGAGCACCATGGGAGCGAGGAAGTGGGCCGCCCGGTTGATCAGCGCCGTGCGCGCCGCCCGATCCAGGGTGGTCATCGTGTTGATGACGACGCAGGCGACCAGCCCCGCGATGGTCATGGAAACGATGGTGCGGAAGAAGAGCGAAGGCCAAAAACTCGGGTTGAAGAACCCGGCCCACACCGAACGGTTCTCCAGCCATCGGCCGGGCGTGAGTTGCCAGGAGAGAATGCCGTTGATCCAGAACAGGCTGCCCCAGGCGGCTACGCTGTACAACACCAGCAGCGTCATCCGCGCCCGATCCTGGAGCCGCCGGGCGTAGCGATAGAAGACGTAGCCCGCGAAAACTTCCAGGCAGAAGAACGTCCACTCACTCGCCCACACCCAGTGGAACTCGTCGATCATCAGGCCGATCGTGCGCGGGCTGATCTGGATCGACGTGAACCACATGCCCACGCCGGTCAAGGCCCCGACCACGAAGCTGAGCAAGATCAGGAACCGAAAGTAGCTGTCCAGCAGCACGCGGGCGTGGGGATTACGTCCGGTTTGGGCCAGCCATTGGAAGTAGCACATCAGCATCCCGCCGCCGATGGCGAACTGGGCCAGGAACACGTGCAGGATGCCCAGCCCGCCGATGACCATGCCCTTCATGGCCGGGCCGAAATCGTGCAGCGGATAGTAAGGAATGTCCACCGCAAGTATCTCCCCCGCGGGACACAGGTCCCCGGGCGATGGCGTGGGTGTTATACGAGGCCGACGGGTAAACGACAAGTGCGTAGGTGGCCCAGCGGGGGGGCTTCGACGCGCGGGCCCACGGAACGGGACAGGTCCGCTCTGGACATGGGAGACATCCCCGCGCCTGCGCACGTGGGTCGCCATTTCAGAACGGACCTGTCCCGTTGGGGTTCCCCTTGAACCCACCCGCTGCTCATACGCTGGGAGAGCGAGGCGCCTGCCGAGCCGACCGTCTGGGGTGGTTTGGGCACCCCGGCTCGCCCGGAGGCTCGCCCTCCCGCGACCAGGCAACCCGCGGGAAGGTCGTTGACGAAGCCGTAGATGCCTCTCTCCCTCGGACGCGCTACAATGGGGAGACGGTGATCGACTATGCAGCCCGACGATGAAATCTGCTACTGCT
>JBGPAW010000144.1:0-8743 GCA_041480905.1 Phycisphaerae bacterium | reverse complement strand
GTGGTCGAGGTCGAAGAGGGCAAGAGCCTGGAGACCGAGAAGGAAGTGGTGGAGGGCATGCAGTTCGACAAGGGCTTCATTTCCCCCTACTTCATGACCGATCCCGGGGCGCTGGAGTGCGTGCTGGAAGACGCCCAAATCCTCATCTACGAAAAGAAGATTTCCAACCTGCGCGAGTTCGTGCCCCTGCTGGAGAGCATCGCCACCTCGGGCAAGCCGCTGTTGGTGGTCGCCGAGGACGTCGAGGGCGAAGCGCTGGCGGCCCTGGTGGTGAACAAGCTCCGCGGGGTGCTGCAATGCGCCGCGGTGAAAGCGCCGGGGTTCGGCGATCGCCGTAAGGCCATGCTGGGGGACATCGCCACCCTGACCGGTGGCAAACTCATCAGCGAAGACTTGGGCATCAAGCTGGAGAACATCACCAGCGCCGACCTGGGCAAAGCCAAGAAGGTGGTTATCGACAAGGATACCACCACGATCGTGCAGGGGGGAGGTAAGAAAGCAGATATCAAGGCCCGCTGCGACCAGATCCGTAACCAGATCGAGAAGACCACCAGCGACTACGACCGTGAGAAGCTGCAGGAGCGGCTGGCCAAGCTCACCGGCGGCGTGGCCGTGATTCGTGTGGGCGGCGCCACCGAAATCGAGGTGAAGGAGCGCAAAGACCTGGTGGACGACGCGTTCCACGCCACCAAGGCCGCCGCCGAGGAAGGGATCGTTCCCGGAGGCGGGGTGGTGTTCCTGCGGGCCTTGCCGGTCGTTGAGAAGGCCCGCAGCAACGCAACCGGCGAAGAGCGGACCGGGTTCGACATCGTGATCAAGGCCCTGCGGGCGCCGACCCGCCAGATCGCGGTTAACTCCGGGGCGGAGGGTGACGTGGTCGTGTCGCAGATTCTGGAGAAGACCGGCGCCTACGGTTACGATGCCCGCACCGGCGAGTTCGTGGACTTGGTTAAGGCCGGGATCGTCGATCCGGCCAAGGTGGCCCGCATCGCCCTGGAGAACGCCGCCAGCGTGGCGGGGCTGATGTTGACCACCGAGGTCCTCGTGACCGAGCTGAAAGAGGAACACAAGGACAAGCCGATCGCCCACGCGGTCCGATAAACACCTGGGTCGACAGCACGCCAAGGGGCGGACAGTCGGTCCGCCCCTTTTCGCGCGAAATGGCGGATGAAGTGGTAGGATGGGCAATCCCGCCCTACCGACTGCGCACCATGATGGCTACGGCGAAACGCGATTACTACGAAGTGCTGGGTGTCAGCCGCGACGCCGGGGCGGACAACATCAAGCGGGCCTACCGGCAGTGCGCCCTGAAATACCATCCCGATCGCAATCGCGACGACCCCGCGGCCGAGGGAAAGTTCAAGGAGGCGGCGGAGGCCTACGAAGTCCTCAGCGATCCGGAGAAACGTCAGCGCTACGACCAGTTCGGGCACCGCGGTCTGTCCGGTGCGGGAATGCACGACTTCGCGCACATGGGCATCGACGACATCTTCTCGATGTTCACCGACATCTTCGGCGGCGGGATGCACGACCGCCGCCGCGGGGCGGACTTGCAAATCGAGATCAACCTGAGGCTGGACGAGGTGGCCACTGGGATCGAACGGACGCTGGAATTCGAGCGTCTGGACTACTGCGAAACGTGCAGTGGAAGCGGGGCCGCCCCCGGTTCGGAGCGGCGCGGCTGCCCGACGTGCGGAGGCTACGGGCAGGTCGAACAGAGCAGCGGGTTCGGGTTCCTGTTCGGCCGTCTGGTCACGGCCTGTCCGACGTGCAAAGGACAAGGCTCGCTGGTGGTCACGCCGTGCCGGCGGTGCAAAGGGCGCGGGCGTCATCCCAAGGGGCGCGTCATCAACGTGAAAATCCCGGCGGGCATCCACCACGGGCAGGCGATCCGCCTGCGGGGAGAAGGCGAGCCGGGTGCCCCGGGCGGATCCCGCGGCGACCTGCACTGCTACGTGACGATTGCTCCGCACCCGTTCTTCGAGCGGCAGGACAATGACCTGGTCTGCCGCATGCCGATCAGCTTCACGCAGGCGGCCTTGGGAGCCAAGGTGGAGGTGCCCACGCTTCACGGACGCGCCCATCTGACCATCCCTCAGGGGGCGCAAAACGGCAAAGTCTTCCGGCTGGCCGGGCAGGGTCTGCCGGACATGCGCACCGGCCGGCGCGGGGACGAACTGGTGCAGGTGGTGGTCGAGATTCCGACCCGGCTCAGCAAGGACCAGGCGGCTTTGCTGCGCCAGTTCGCCGATACCGAGGACAAGTCGGTGCTGCCGGAATCGAAGGGCTTCTTCGAGAAGCTGCGGAACTACTTCAGCGGGAATGGAAACCAGAAGGAGTGATTCTCCGAAGGGATCGGAGATTGCGCGAACCAGGATGAGCCAGAACCAGAGCAAGATCGAAATCGCCACCCCACAAGAAGTGGCGCAGTACTCCCCGGTCACGGCCGGCGAAGCCCAGGTGGCACGCGAGGCGGAACCGGCTGGGGCACCCGCCGAGTCCCAGGAACAAGCCTCGGACGAATTGACCACTCTGCGCGCCAAGGTCGCCGAATTGCAGGACAAGTTCCTGCGGGCCAAGGCGGAGGCCCAAAACGTCGTGCGGCGGGCGCAGCAGGAGCGGACCGAAGCCGTCCGCTACGGCAATGCCGAACTGCTCAGAGCCCTGCTCCCCGTCGTGGACGACTTCGAGCGGACGCTCGCCGCCGCCAGCGGCGGCCAAACTGTGCCGGTCGTCGAAGGCGTGAAGCTGATCTACGACAAGCTGATAAAGCTGCTCCGGGACCAGGGGGTGGAAGCGCTCGAGGTGGTCGGCAAACCGTTCGATCCGACCGAGCACGCGGCCATCATGCAGCAGCCGTCCGACCGGCATGAGCAGGGGACCGTGATTCAGGAAGTGCAACAGGGGTACCGCTACGGCGACCGGATTCTGCGACCGGCCCAGGTCATCATCGCCCAGGGACCCGCGGGACCGGCGTCCGACCGGCTGGAAACCGAGGCCACGAGAGAGAATCACGAAAACACGAAAGAACGAAAGCACGAAAGCCCGGGAACGGGCAACAGGTAGTAGGCATCTTGAACTTTGAACCCTGAACTCTGAACCAGGAACTGCTTATGCCGACCTACGAATACCAGTGCATGAAATGCGGCGGAATTACGGAGGTTTTCCAGGGCATCACCGAGCGGGCGAAACGCCGATTGGACTGCACGGTCTGCGGTAGAGCTACGCCGGTCCGCCGCCTGCTGAGCACCGGCGTCGGCATCGTCTTCAAGGGCAGCGGGTTCTACGCCACCGATTATCGCAGCGAGAGCTACAAGAAGGCGGCCAAGGCCGACCAGCCCGCCGTGAAAAGCAAGAGCGACTCCGCCGAGCCGTCTGCGGCCCCGGCGGCCAAGGCCCACGAGACCAGCGGAAACGGGTCAGGCCCCCGCAACCCCAACTGCACATGAAAAAGGGAAGATAGCGCTCTGACGCCTCCTTTTCATTTTTCATATCAGCGAACCGCTGAGGACCCGCGAACTCATCGACGAGAAACCGGCCTGGGAACGCAAGGAGTGTCGCGGAGAACGGGGTGGGACCGTTGCCGTGCCGGGGAGGGGGATTATAATGCCCGCCCGGTGGGCCTTGACGGCGCGGCCCGGGTCGAGTCGCCCACCGTGACTTCTGGTACGGAGTCGCGTTGGTCATTCGGGTCGGCGGAGAAGGCGCCGGCGGTTGCGCCAGACCCAGAGCATGTCAGCCACTTGCAAGGAGAATTCCATGGCGGAGGAGCCTCGCACAAACATCGTTGCCTGGCCCGGAGCAGGCGATTGGCTACGGATTTTCAGTGCCACGAAAATGGCCCTGCATCCTACGAAACTGGGGCTGGCCCTGGCGGCCTTGGTCCTCACCTACTGCTGGGGCGCGGTGTTGGACGGAGTGTGGGAATCCGGCGGTCGGGGGGTGGGAAAATGGGCGATCGCCGAGTTCGCCGCCGGAGAAAAGTCTGAAGGGCTGGTTTCGTCCACTCGGCTGGACCACGGCATCGGCGAAGTGTGGCGCGATCACACTCTCCGGCACATTCAAAACGTGCTGACCGGAGTGGTGACGCTGAACTTCCGCGGCCATGGTTCGGTGTGGGAATCGGCAGGCATGCTATGCGCCGGGGTCCGGTGGATGGTATCGCAGCACCTCCTGTTCGCCCTTTTATTCTTCCTGGGCACGCTGGCCATCTGGTCCCTGTTGGGCACCGCCATCTGCCGTATCGCCGCGGTGCAGTTCGCCCGCGAGGAGAAGATCGGGGTCGGTCCGGCGCTTCGCTTTGCCCGCGAGAAGTTCATCTCCGGATTCTTCGTCTCGCCGCTACTGCCCATCGGGATGCTCTTGTTTTTCGCGTTGCTGTTGGCCATTGGCGGGTTCGTCCTGTGGATTCCTGCCATCGGCAACCTGTTTTCCGTGCTCTTCGGGTTGGCGATTGTGGGCGGGCTGGCCATCGCCTTTCTGCTGATCGGCTGCGTGGGCGGGGGGAGCTTCTTCTGGCCCACGGTGGCGGTGGAGGGGTCTGATGGGTTCGACGCGATCTCGCGGAGTTTCAGTTACTTTTTCAGCCGGCCGGTGAAAACGATTTTCTACGGCCTGACGGCCTTAGTCTGGGGCAGCATCTGCTGGGTTGTGCTCAAGGTCATTTTGTGGATGGCGCTGTGGATCACCCACGCCTGCGTCGGGTTCGGGGTCGGGGGGATCGGCACCGGCGCGTGGGGGATGCGCTCCGGCGCCGGCGCGGGCATGACCAAGCTCGACGTGCTCTGGCAGGCTCCGTCGTTCATCAATCTGTGGGGGGCGGGTGATCCCGCGCAGCGGGGCGGCTGGGAGTACTTCGCGGCGATCTTCATCGGGCTGTGGGTGGTGCTCGCGATCGGCCTGCTGTGGGCCTTCTTGGCTTCATATTACTTCTCCGCCAGCACGATCATCTACTATCTCCTGCGTCACGACGTGGACGCCACGGACTATGAGGACGTCTATGTCGTCGAGGAGGAGGAAGCCGAGGTGAAACAGGCCGCGCTGACGACACCCGCGCCTGCGCTGAGGACACCCGCGCCTGCGCTGACGACACCCGCGCCTGCGCCGACGACACCCGCGTCTGAGACGCCGCCGCCCGAGACACCGCCGGCTGAGGGGGGTGTCTCGCTGCCGGTGGTTCCTCCGCCCCCCGAAGGCGAAACCCCGCCTTGATTTGATGGTGACCAAGCACGGGAGCCGGTTGCGTCCTCGCCGAGCGGTCTATTGGGCGGTGCCGCTGTTGGCCGCGGCACTATTCCTGGTGACCGCCCTCACTCCGTGGCATAGCGACGCCCGTATCCGCCGCGCCGCGGGGATCGTGCTGGCCACCCTTATCCTGTGGATCACCGAGGTCATTCCGCTCGGCGTCACCGGGCTGTTGATTCCGGTGGGCGCCACCCTCGCCGGGGCATTGACTTGGTCCGAGGCGCTCGCGGCGTGGGGCGACCCGATCCTGTTCTTGTTCCTGGGTGCGTTCCTGCTCGCCCGGGCCTTGGAAAAACACGGGGCCTTCAACTTTCTGCTGCGGGCCCGCTGGACCCGACGATTCCGCGGCGGGCATGGTTTGGCTCTGGCGATGGTCGTGATGCTCGTCTCCGGGCTCATGTCCACGGTGCAGAGCAACACGGCGGTTGCGGCCGCCATGCTGCCGGTGGTCGTGGCGTTGTCCCGCTCCGTGCGCCATCCGGCATTAGTGTTGTTGGCGCTCTCGTATGGGGCGACCTTCGGCGGCATGGCCACCCCCGTCGGCACGCCCCCGAACTTCATCGGTTACGCCGCGATGAAAGAGCTCGACACCACTGTGAGCTTCTTGTCGTGGATACGCGTCGGGGTGCCCGTATGGCTGGGGACCACCGTGCTCGCCTGGGGCGTGTTGGGCGCAGCGAAGGCCCTGAGCGGCAGGCGCGGTGACGGAGCGATGCCGGCAACGGACGACGACGAAGTGTCCGGTCTGGCGAGCGCGGCCTCGATTCCCACGCCGCGGCACCTCGCCCGGGTCTGGGCCGTGGCCGCTTTCGGCGGAACGGTGCTCGTCTGGCTCGGCAGCGGCTTGGTCGCCAGCCTCACCGAGGCGAACGATCCGCGACAGGTCTGGGTGCAACGTTATTGGCCCGAATCCCTCGTACCCATTTTGGCGGCGGGCGTGCTGTTCCTGGCTCATGTCGGGCCGCGGCGCGAGCCGGTCCTGGACCGTCGTGACTTCCTGGCCCTGGACTGGGACACGCTGTTTTTGATCGCCGGCGGTCTTTGTCTGGGCAAGATGCTGCAGGGCAGCGGCGCCGCCGGCGCCCTCGCCGCGACCGTCAACCGCGTTCACGCCGCGCCGCTGCTGGTGATGTTCGGACTCGCTGGCGTCACCGTGCTCCTGTCGGAACTGACCAGCAACACCGCGACGGCCGCCCTCATGGTTCCCATCGCGGGTTCGCTGGCCCCCGCCGTCGGCCTTTCGCCCGCCCAGACCATCTGGCTGGTCGCCCTCTGTGCGAGCTTGGGCTTTGCTCTGCCGGTGTCCACGCCGCCCAATGCCATCGTCTATGGTACCCGCCTGGTGCCGCTCAAGACCATGGTGCCACTGGGCCTCGTGGTGGACGTGCTCTCCCTGATCTGGGTCGTGAGTTGCGTTCGCTGCTTGGTCTAGCGGGGCTCCTCCAGGCCCGGGAGCCGTTGCTGACGGAGGTCCTCGATCTTGTCCATCTGGCGTTCGAGCTGTCGCGTCCGGGGTCGTGACGCAGCGGACCCGCACGCTCTTGCCCGGCCGGCCCTCGGCCGTCTGCGTCCGCAGCAGCACGTCGCCGAAGTCCCGCAGCCGCTCCCGCCAAATCCCCTTGAGCTTCATCAGCGCCGGCTCCTCGTCCGGCGGTACGGCGGCTGAATGGTACTACGTGAGGGACGGTCAGACGGTGGGGCCGGGCGGGTGGCATGGCCAAGCCTGCCTGCCGGCAGGCAGGCGCAGCGCGGCCATGTTGCGCGCATCGAGTGCGCGCGGCGGTTGCGAGACGCAACATGCCCGCGCGTCGCTCAAGCGACGCTTGGGCATGCCACCCGGCCGGAACCGGTGCGGCAGCTTTCCCACGGGTGACGCCTGCCGCAGGCAGGGGCTGAGGGACGCCGCCGATTCTGTCACGCACCCCGGCAGGAATGCCGGTCTTGCAGCGGAAACCGCCTTGGCCTATGATGCCAGTGTCCCGACCGACTCGGCTAGAAAGCTGTTTCGCCGGAGTGAGTCTTGGGGATGCAACACAGCCCTGGCAACTTGTGCCCCCACGATCACAGCCGGAGCCACTCGTCTCAGCCCCGTCGCCGCACTCTGAGGCCATCGTGGAGGTATTATGCTGATCCGTATCAGACACCCTGATAACAGCGGCGTCTTGTCGCAACCGGCTGATGTCTCAATGGTTATGGCCGATGCGCTTCTCGTTTCGCAGGCGTCCTATACGGCACTCATAGGGGCATTGGGGGTGTTATACGGATCAATATGAACAATGTTGGGACGCAAGAATGAAACAAGAGGTCTGTAGGTTGCCTGTTGGCTTTTGCCTGCAATGCGGGAATCTTATACTAGGAGTTCCCTCGACCTTGGTTGGTAGCGATCCCGAAGCCCTTACAAGAAGGCTGACGCGATGCAAGAATTGCAGAGGCAAGCATGTGCATTACCTGCGGGTGCCTCGCGTTCCGCGCTACCAGTGTCATTACCTCAGCACGGGAGGGGATGAGTTACGATCCCCTTTCTCCCTCACACCGGAGAACATACACCTCTTTGTGACCGCTGAGACATATGAAATGTTTTTCCGTGACGCCTGGAACGGGTTCAAGGCTGTCTCCAAGGCCAAGGACATCCCGCCGCTTTACGAGATCTCTGTCCCCCATGGGCACAACCGTCAATGGTTTGCTGCGGACGCCGTTCTTGTCATTGCATCCTACGTAGCATCGGGCATCATCGGCGGCATAGCGTATGACGCGCTGAAGGATCAAGCACGTAAAC
The DNA here is from genome assembly GCA_041480905.1 of Phycisphaerae bacterium. Lineage (GTDB taxonomy): Bacteria > Planctomycetota > Phycisphaerae > UBA1845 > UBA1845 > JAAEQG01. The sequence goes on along the minus strand of JBGPAW010000144.1, from coordinate 723 downwards.
TGTGGGACCGTTTATCAAGAAAGGACAGGCACCACGTAACTCCACTCGTAAAAGAGGCCCCCGTCCGCTACGGGAATGAATTCGACCGCGTTTTCGAGAGTTCGTTTGTCTATCTCACTCGGAGGTTGCGCGGTCTAAAGGCCCTTTCCGTCCCCAGCGGCCCACTGTTCAGAGCGGCACGTTATCTCGCGAAAAACCCGGCCGTGACCTCTCAAGAGCTTGCGCGCCATCTGAACTGCTCTCTGGACGATGCCAAGTTCGTTCTCAAAATGCTTGGTGCGGAATACTCGTTGTCAACCAAGAAGTGGCATCTGTCCCGGAGATTACAGGACTATTATCGTGGCAGAACCGTAGACGGTTCATCGGCCGAGGGAGATGCGGAACCGTTTTTCGCCCGTGGACGGCCAACAAGGGAAGTCGCTTACTCTCTCGATATTCCGACCCCCCCGGGGCTGTCCGATAATGAAGAAATGGATTTCGAGGTTGCTACGCTACAGGCGACTACACCAGACACGGAAGCTTTTCTCCGCGGACAGATCAGTGATAAGGAGCTTCAGCAACGTGTCTACGTGAAAGCCGGGGCCTTAGAGCCTATCCCAGTAGGACCGCTGACTGGTGGGTGATCCAGGCACAGACGCAATGCAGCAGACCCACGTAATTCTCCAGCTTCTTCTCCCAGCGCGTCAGGATGCGTCGGAATCGGTTCATCCAACTGTGCGTCCG
>JBGPAW010000143.1:0-8787 GCA_041480905.1 Phycisphaerae bacterium | reverse complement strand
TCGGCTGAAAGAGGACGGACGGGCCACGCTTTTGAACTGGTTGGCGGCGGCCACGCAGCGTGCCCGGCGCGCCCGGGATGAACTCGGACTCTGGCAGGATGGTTTTCATCCGCAGGCCATTCTCTCGCGGAGCGTTTTTGAGCAGAAGCTGCGTTATCTGCACGAGAATCCGGTGCGTAAGGGGCTGGTTCGGGCCGTGGAGGAATGGTGGTACAGCTCGGCGGCGTATTATGCCGGCGAGAAGGAGTTCTGCACGGATGTAGACCCTTTGGATCTTTGAGGCAGGCTTTCGCAGGAAAGGATTCCTGCGAAGGTGAGTGCGAGATGGGAATCTCGCACCAGCGTCACCCCTTGTGGGTGACGAGGAATACTGGCGCCGCCCACGAGGGGCGACGCTACACAAGCTTCTCGCCGGGTTCAGGCGGGTTCGGCGGGTCGGTGGGTCAGCGGCTCGCCGGGGGTGCGGGCGGCCTTTTCGATCTCGGTAATCAGCTTACCGCGCCGCCAGACGCGGACCGTGCCGGTGGATTCCGAGACGGTCAGCGCGATGCAGCGGGTGGTGGCCGTGATGGCGGCGGCGGCGGCATGACGGGCGCCGAGTCCCTGGGGGAGGTCGTCGCCCGCCAGAGTGGGACGCAGGGTCGTCCCCGCCGACATGATCACCCCGTTGCCCTTGATGATGAACGCGCCGTCGATGGAGGAGAACTCCTTAATCGTCTCGCGCATGGCCTCGTCGAGGATGTTCCGCTCTTTCTCGTTATAGCCGCGGAAGGGATTGATGATGTTCTGCTGGCAGTACTGCTTGACTTCGCGGTAGGAGCCGATGACGAACAACGCCCCGACCGGTTTGCCCTCTCGTCCTTCGTGGGCCAACTCGAGCATGATGTTCAAGACCCGTTGAAAGACCACCCGCCGGACGTGCTCGGTCAGCTTCGGCTGATCGACGGATTGGAAGAGCTCGTACTCCTGTCCGACCTGCATGACCACCAGGGTGTCCACGGGGTGTCCGACCAGACCGGTCACGAAGACGAAAACGTCGCCGCGGTCCAAGAGGCGTTGGGAGAAAGCGAGCAGGGTGGCCATCTTGATCTGGCCCATGCGGGTGAGGTTGAACGGCGGGACCTCGAGGTACCGGACGGCATGTTCGTGGGCCCGGGCCAGGTCTTTGGCGTCCCGGGTGATGAACAGGATTTCGGTGGGAGATTTGACGGCGTGCCGGAGCAGTTCGACATCCGGGATCGCGTCGAGGTAAACCATCAGGGCCCGGGCGGACACGGCTTTGGCGATGCGGGCCGCGGACTCGATGATCGCTTCGGCAATATGAGGGGCGGAAGAAGCCACGATCTGTTCCCTTTCAGGCCGGCTCGCGTTGTCCCGGAGCAGCGCGCGGACTATACTTCGGCCCGGCGGGGTTCACAAGCCACCCTTCCCTACCCCGACCGCGCAGGGATGGGGCACCCGCGCACCCACCGGTATGGCCACGGCGGAGACGGGCAGTTGTCGGCGTCCTCGATAGGACTGGTCTGGCTGGTACTATTCAGCGGCGCCGGCGGCGAGCGCGGCGGAACGAGGGATGCCGGTGCCGCGCCGTCAGCCCCACGGATCGCGCCCGCCGATCAGCAGTTTGTGACCTGGGTGGTCCGCCGCACCCTGGAACAGCGTGTGACGGACGGCTCGACGTATGAACTGCCGCATCGCCCGGCCCATCTGGCGGATTTGCGATGCCAGATCGCCGTGACCTTGCGCGAAGGCGGGCGGGCCCGCGGGGTGGGGGTGTCGCCACCCGGCCCGATCCTGGAGGCCGCACAACAGGCCGCCGTCGAGGCCCTCAGGGCGGCCGCCGAAGCCGGTCCGATGGATGCCGAAGCGCTGGCACACCTGCGCATCGAGATCGAGGCCATCGGAGAAGTCGCGCCCGCACCGATCGTGCCCTACTGGGGCAGCGCGCAATCCTACGCTTTCCTGGAGCCGGGCGTGCACGGGATCATCCTGCAGCTCCGGGGAGCGACGGGGGCCTTGCGCCCCAGCGAGTTCATCAGCAACTACACGTCGCCGGCGGCGGCCCTGCGCAGCCTGACCGAACGCATGAACCCCGCCCACGAAAGCCACGAGGGCATGATCGCTTCGTGGTTTCGGACCACCCACTGGCACGAACTGGAACCCCGCGGCGGAATTGTCGAGTTGCACCGCGGATTGGTCGTGTTGCCGCCCGAGGCGGTCACGGAGCAGGCGCTGAGTGAAGCGGTCCGCACCCTCGCCGCCTACCTGATCTATCGCCAGAGACCGAGCGGCGAGCTCTCTTACCAATATGAACCCTGCAGCGATGTCTACACCGAAGCGAGCAACTTCGTTCGTCAAGCCGACGCGGTCTGGAGTCTGGCGCGGTATGCCCGCCAGACCGGCGACCCCGCCGCGACCGCGGCGGCGGAGAAGGCCGTCCGCTTCCTGACGCAGTACGTCGTCGATCTTACGGAGGTGGAAGGGGCTGCTTACTTCCGGGGCCCGGACCGCTCGACCGATCTCGGGTCCACGGCGCTGCTCTGCTTGGCGTTGACCGACCACCTGCACGCGCAACTCAGGGAAGCGCTGCGCGACAGGCTGGTGGCGGGCATGTTGTGGCTGCAGAAGCCGTCGGGGGAATTCATCACCGTGTTCCCGCCTAGCCTGGTCGAAGGCGGGCGGGAGACTTTTCCGGGGCAAGCGCTGCTCGCCCTGGCGCGGGTGGACTTGGACCGCCCCGGGGAGCGGATACGGCAGGCTTTCGAAGCGGCGTGGCTGGTTTATCGCGATGAGTTCCGCAAGTCGCCGCAGACGGAATTCGTGGCCTGGCAGACGCAGGCGTTCGCCCTGATGGCCCGGCGGACCGACCGCCGCGAATACGCCGACTTCGTGTTCGAGATGAACGACTGGCTGGCGGGTTATCTCCTCGGGGACGGCAACGGCGCCTGGCCCGAATTGTACGGAGCCTTCGACCCGCCCGGAAGGGAAGGCGTGAGCGCCACGACCGCTCTCTATCTGGAAGGTTTTACCGAGGCGCTGGAGTTGGCCCGCCAACTCGGAGACGCAGCCCGTACGGAACGGTATGAGCGGGCGGTGCGCGCGGCGGCCCACTTCGTCATGCAACTGCAGTTCCGCCGCGAGGAAGGGTTTTACGTGCGCAGTCCGATGGATTGCTACGGCGGGATTCGCCACGCCCCGTGGGACTGCCGGATTCGCATCGACCATTGCGGGCACGCCCTGACGGCCCTCGAGCGCGCCCGCCAGGTGCTTTTCATGGTACCGACGGGAAAGTCGGTTCCGCAGGAGAAGAAGGACGGAGGAGCCGAGCCGCGACCGTCAGGGAGCGGTCTTTAAGTGCTGAATGCCGCGCGCTGAGACGCCACCCCGGGAAACCTTATGTCCGAACGGAGCGAGCAAAGTCGAGGTGCTGCGTGGCTCTTGCCGGTGGCGGGCGCGGGTGCGGTGCTGCTCATCATCGGCGCAGAATCGCCGCGGGCGCTGCTGTTTCTCGCGGCCGACGGGACCGTGGCGGCTGCGCTCCTGGCAGCAGCGGCGATGGCCGGGCTATGGCTGCCGGTGCTGTTCCGCCTGGGTGAACTGCCGCTACGCTGGCACCTGTTGCTGGGGGCCGGTTTGGGTGTCGGGGTGCTGGCGTTGCTGGTGCTGACGTTCGGGCTCGCCGGTTGGTTGGCTCGGACACTATGGGTGGTCCCACTCGTCTGCGGCCCGCTGGCGGGGGTGATCCGGTTGGCGATGCTCGTTCGGCGAGCACCGCGCGGGCCCTTGACACCGGGTGTCAAGGGCGGGCTGAAGCTCGCGGCGCGGTACCCCTCGCTAGCGCTCGGGGCTCGGAATCGCCGCGGACTCCAACCCGCAACTTGGACTTGGTTGGTGGTGTGTCCGTTCGCGGCGTTGGCGCTGCTGGTCGCCTTGGTGCCGCCGGGGCTGCTGTGGGCCGAGGAGGGCAACGGGTACGACGTGCTCGAATACCACCTCCAGATGCCCCGCGAGTATTTCCAAGCCGGGCGGATCGCCTACGCCCCTCACAACGTGTACGCCAACTTCCCGGCCAATGCCGAGATGCTCTACTTGCTGGCTATGGTACTCCGGGGAGGGCCGCTCGCGGGCGTGGGCGTAGCCCAACTCCTCAACGCGATGCTCGCTTTTCTCACGGTGGCTGCCGCGTGGCTGGCCGGACGCGAAACCAGTCCGACCGCCGGGGTCGTCGCCGGGGTGTTGGCGGCGACCACCGGCTGGTTGACCTACCTTTCGGGTCTCGCCTATGTCGAGAACGCCATGCTTTTCTTCGCCATGCTGGCGCTGGCGGCGATGGTCCGGGCGAGTGCGGAGGAGTGCCTGACTCCGCTCCGCTGGCTGGGAGTCGCGGGGGTGTTGGCTGGCTGGTCCGCCGGGTGCAAATACACCGCGGTCGTCCTGATCGTTCTGCCGCTGCTGTTGGCTGTCTCGGTAGGGCGTTGGCCTTCGCTGCGGCACCGCCTGGCAGCATGCCTGGTATTTGCCCTCTCCGCCGCCGGATCGTTCGCGCCCTGGATGCTCAAGAACGTCGTGTTCACCGGAAACCCCGTGTTTCCTCTGGCGGGCGAGGTATTTCACGCTTATCCCGAGGGGTGGTCCACAGCGTGTTCCGAGCATTTCGACCGCTCCCACGCCCCCGGGCCGGAGGAAGCGACCGTGGGCGCACGGTTGGGGATGCTGTGGGCCAAGGTGATGGCCGACAAGTTACAACGCTTCGGCCCGGCGGTGTTTTTGCTGGCGCTCACCGGGTTGGTGGCGAATGGCCGCCGGCGTCTGGAGTGGCAGTTGGGGCTGATGTTGTTGGCCCAGATCGGATTGTGGCTGGGGCTGACCCATTTGTACGCGCGCTTTGCCGTGGTGTTCCTACTGCCGATGGTGGTACTGGGCGGGCGCTTTCTGAACGAATGGAACACACCGATCCGCAGACTGGGACTGATGCTACTGGTCGGCGGGGCGATCTGGAACCTGGTCTTCCTGGTCGGACTCTACCGCCGGCATATCTATACGGAATCCGGCCGCATCGGCATCGAAGGCACGCCCGAAGTCTTCACCGGCGGCCAAGTGCCGTCTTACGAACATCTGGGTGTCATCAATCACGAGCTTCCAGCGGATGCTAAGATCCTTCTGGTCGGCGAGGCCCGGGCGTTCTATTTCTTGCGGAACGTGGATTACTACGTGGTCTTTAACCGCAACCCCTTCATCGAAGTCGTGGGGAGCGCTTCCGACCCGTCCGTAGTGAGAGGGTGGCTGGCGGCCAAGGGGTATACGCACGTTTACGTGGCCTGGAGCGAAATCGAGCGTTTGCGCCGCTCGCGCTACGGGTTCCCCGAAGTCATCACCCATGAGCGCTTCGACGGGCTGGTCGCCGCCGAGGTGCTGCGGCGCACGCACCGTTTCCGCGCCGGCACCGCCGGCAGGGTCTACGCCGAACTGTACGAGATGGTCAAAATGGGAAAACCACCGCAATGAGCATGGCAGCGACCGCGCGACACTGGCCAACCCGACCGCGGTTCGGGTACCATTCTCGCGTATGACCCGGCTTATCGCCCGATTGATTCTGGCCATGTTGCTTCTCCCTCTCACCGGTGCCGTGCTCGTCTTGTTCGTGAGCGTGTTCGCCGGTCGCTCCGGTCCACCCGCCACTCTGGAAGTGGTGGGCATGTGGGCCACCGTGTACGCTTTCGTGGGGATTTACTGGGTGTTGCTCTGGCGTGGGCTGGTCCGCTGGACCCCGCAGCGCCGACGCAAGACCTACCTCACCGCGCCGCTGGCTCTGTTCGCGGGCGCCCTGGTCGGCGCGTGTCTGCGGTACCTTCTTCGGCTGCCGCTGGAAGTCGTCGTGTTGGTCGGTGGGGGTGTCATCCCCATCACCTGGGTGTTGGCCACCGTGCTGGTCTGGCGGGAGACGCCGCAGGAGCGCGTGCAGCGCCTCACGGCGAGCGGCACCGATTTCATCTGCTGCCCGGTGTGCGGCTACAACATGACCGGTTTGCGCGAGGCCCGCTGCCCCGAGTGTGGGTCGCGGTTCACCCTCGACCAACTCCTCACCGCCCAGCCGCACCGCGATCAGGTCGTGCCGCCCCGCGAATGACGCCGGCGGGCGGGGCGCCGCTCATTCCGCCGTGGACGCGGGGGCCCGCACCATCTCCAGCGCGTCGGCCGGGCACACGGTGACGCATAGGCGGCACCCGGGACACTTCTCCGGGTCGATCTGGGGAAGACGCTCGGGTTGGCTCAGCTTGATGGCCTGGTGCCCGCCGTCGCGGCAGACGATGTAGCACAGGTCGCACTTGACGCAGCGCTCTTCGATGAGCGATGACACGACCTTGACATCCCGGCGCAGCTCGCCGTGGCTGACGATGTGGTCCAGGCTCCGGCCAACCAGATCGGCCGGGGTGGCGCAGCCCTTCTCCTCCAGGTAGAAGGCCAGCCCGTCCTGCAGGTCGTCGATGATGTCGTAGCCGTAGTGCATCACCGCGGTGCAGAACTGCACGGTCGTCGCCCCGACCAACATCATCTCCACCGCGTCGCGCCAAGTGACCGGCCCGCCCGTCGCGGTAATGGGGAGGTCCACGTGCTTGCTGATCTCCGCCAGGGTGCGGAGGGTGATCGGTTTGGTGGCCGGTCCGCTCAGGCCGCTGTAGGTGCTATAACCCTGCACGTTGGGGTAGGGCACGAAGGTGTCCACATCGACGCCCATCAGTGACGGAATCGTGTTGGCGGCGCAGATGGCGTCGGCCCCGCCGCGCTTGACAGCCTCCGCAACCTTCACGATGTCGGTGACCTGCGGCGTGATCTTAATGACCACCGGGCAACGCTGCGCTGCCGACTTGACCCAGCCGGTCACCCGCTCGGTCGCTTCGATGCTTTGGGCGAGCATGGCTCCGGGCTCCTCGCCCATACTGCCTTGCGGGCAGGAGAAGCTGCATTCGATGAGGTCCACGCCGGCCCCTTCGAGCCGCCGAACCAGTTCCTGCCATTCTTCCTTCTTGGATCCCATCATGCTGGCGGCCACCACGCGGTCGGGGTACTCGCGCTTGAGCGTCTCGGCCCGCTGCTCGACCACGTCGATGTGGTGCTCCGAGATCAGGTCGATGTTGCCCAGCCCGACGATGCGGCTGCCCTCGACGTGGATGGCACTCATCATCGGGTAGACGAGGTCCACCGGGTTTGATTCGATCGAAGTCGTCTTGAGCACCGCCCCGGCCCAGCCGGCCTCGAACGCTGCCCGGACCATGTCCAGATCGTCCGTGGGCGGCGCCGCGGAGAGCAGAAACGGATTGCGAAACCGCACGCCGCAAAAGTCGATCGACAGGTCACGCGTGTGCGTGATCATGCGTTTTTCCTCGTCTCGTCACACACGGCCTATTGTAACGTCGGACAATGGGCGGCGTAAGCTCGATTCTTTTCGCGCAGGGCTTGACGGAAGGGCGAAAGCGGGTAGCGTGCGACGCTACTATACCCCCGGGGAAAAAGAGCCGGACCAGCGCGAAAGGAAAGCCCATTGCCGCTCAAGCCCGTCGCCCGTTTCAGCGTCTCCTACCTCCAGGTCCTCGACGAGAAGGGCAAGCTGGACGAGAAGCTGGAACCGCAACTGAGCGCCGATGATCTCAAATACCTGTATCGGGCCATGTGCCTGGCGCGCGAGGCTGATCAGCGTTTGCTGAAGATGCAGCGCCAAGGTCGCATGGGCACGTTTCCGCTCTGCACCGGCCAGGAGGCCACCGTGTGCGGAGCCACCTTCGCCCTGACCGAGAAGGATTGGTACGTCGGAGCCTACCGCGATCTGGGCGGGCGGTTGATGCGCGGCGAACCGCTCAGCCGCTACTGTCTCTATTGGAACGGCTACGAGGAGGGCAACGTTCTTCCGGCGCTCGGGCGGACCTTGCCCGCGTCGGTGATCGTCGGGGCCCAGACCCTGCACGCCGTCGGGATCGCCTACGCCATGAAGTACCGCAGCGAGACCGACGCCGCCGTGTTGACCTTCTGCGGCGAGGGGGCCACTTCCGAAGGCGACTTCCACGAGGCCCTCAACTTCGCCTCCGTCTGGCAGGCCCCGGTGGTGTTCCTCTGCCAAAACAACCAATGGGCCATCTCCGTCCCCCGCGAAAAGCAGACCCATTCGCGGACCATCGCCCAGAAGGCCATCGCCTACGACCTGCCCGGTCTCCAGGTCGACGGCAACGACGTGCTGGCGGTCTACAAGGCGACGAAGGAAGCCTTGGACCGGGCCAAAGCCGGTGAAGGACCGAGTTTCATCGAGGCCATCACCTATCGCCTGCTGATGCACACCACCTCCGACGACCCTGCCAAATACCGCACCAAGCAGGAGGAGGAAGACTGGTGGAAACGCGACCCGATCCCGCGTTTCCGCCGCTATCTGGAAAACAAGGGCCTCTGGAACGACGCATCACAGGCCGGTCTGGAGACGGAGATCAGGGAGACGGTGAACCAGGCGGTGCAGGAACTGGAAGCCACCGACCGGTTCAAGCCCGACGCACCTTTCGATCATGTCTTCGGGACGCCGCATCCGCGCACGGAGCAACAGCGGGCCGAGTTTCTGGAGAACCTGCGCCGGGAGGCCGCCGATGCCTAAAATGACCATGGTCCAGGCGATCAACCTGGCCCTGCACCAGGAGATGGCCCGCGACGACTCGGTGATCCTCATGGGCCAGGACATCGGCGTGAACGAGGGCGTCTTCCGCGTTACCGCGGGGTTGCACAAGCGGTTCGGCGAGGCGCGAGTCATCG
>JBGPAW010000142.1:0-8787 GCA_041480905.1 Phycisphaerae bacterium | reverse complement strand
GTGTCCAGGAGCCGCTCGACGCGCACGCCGAGTCGGGGGCGGATGGCGAACACGACTTTGGGGAAGTTGTGCGTCATCCCCCGGAACCCGTAGTGCTCGACGTAATGTTCGGCGTTCGATCCCGCGCAGAGAAGGAGGCCCGCGCCGCTCATCCAATAGGAGGGGACGATATCTCCGTAATACCAGACTTCGTAGAGGATCTTTCCGTCCAGGCCGAGAATGCGGACAAGGCGGAGGGCGTAGGGACTGAAGACCAAAGTTGCGACAACTTCCTGCCCCGGATGTTGCGGGAAGATGTCCGCGATGAAGGGGCTGGCACACCCGAACGTGCCGGCGGTGTAGTCGTGTGGCGGGGCGGATGCAGGTACATCCTTGGCATCTACCGTGCTTGACCACTCGGCGCGTGAGTATTCGCCCTCGGCAAAGGCGTGTAGACCCGGCGGCAGGCCGTCTCCACCATGCCCGCCAACGGCGATCAGGGTCAATATGCCGCCGCCGAACTCGCCAGGGCGTTCCACCACGTGCCCTCCAGCAAAACTACCGTCGGGAGCCTTCCAGTGATGGAGCACGGTCTTGCCGTAGGAAACCAAAATGGCTTCGTGTGTGTCCTCGCTTACTTCTACAGCGTATGGGCGCTGGTAGAACAACTGGCCCGCCAGGTACGTGGCAACGATCGTTGTCATCGCAATGAAGAGGCACACGCCGGCCGTCGTGAGCTTCGGGTGCCGCGCGGCCCAACGGAGGGCGCGGGTCCACGCCGTTGGCGGGCGGGCCTCGATCGGCTCGCCGGCCAGGTAGTGCCGCAGGTCTCTGGCGAGCGCATCCGCGGAGGCGTACCGCCGGGCGCGGTCCTTCTCCAGGGCCTTGAGCACGATGGCTTCGAGGTCACGCGGCGGAAAAGGCGTCGGGAGGGCGAGGCTCCTGCCGAGCCATTTTCTTCGGCTCGCCGGGAGGCTCGCCCTCCCCCTCCGGCCATAGGTTCCTGACCCCTTTTTCGCCCTGGGGCGGGCCGGTTCCTGTTCGGTGATGATCCGCAGGGCCTGCACGGGCGTGGTGCCGGTCAGGTCGTACGGCGGGCGCCCGCAGAGCAACTCGTACAGCACGACGCCCAGCGAATAAACGTCGCTGCGGGTATCCAAATCGTGCGGGTCGGCCCGGCACTGCTCGGGGCTCATGTACTGGAGCGTGCCGACGAGCTGCCCCACCTCGGTGTGCAGGGTGGCGGCCACATCGGAGTCGGTCGAGCGGGCCACGCCGAAGTCGATAACCTTAACCAATCCGGCCGCGTCCACCAGCAGGTTAGCCGGCTTGAGGTCGCGGTGAATGATGCCCTTCTGGTGGCCGTGGTGGACGGCGTCGCAGACCGGCAGGAACAGCTCGACGCGCTGGCGGACGGAGAGATCGTGATCGGCGGCATAGGCGGTGATCGTCCGCGCATCGGGGATGTACTCCATGACGAAGTAGGGAATGCACTCGGTGGGGGCCGCTCCCTCATCCGCCTGCGGCGGACGGTTCGGATCGGCGGGGTGGGTGCCCGCCTCGTAGACCTGGGCGATGTTGGGATGGCGCAAGCGGGCGAGGATTTGCGACTCGTACTCGAACCGCCGCAGGGCTTGCCGCGAGAGCAACCCCGGCTTCATGAGCTTGAGGGCGACGGGGCGCCGCGGGTGGTCCTGCTGGGCCAGGTAGACGGTCCCCATTCCGCCGGCCGCCAGGACACGCTCGATGTGGAACCCGCCGATCGTGCGGCCCATCCAGGCGTCGGCGGCGAAAAAGGGGTCAGGAATCTTCTGTGCGAAGCACCCTTCGGGCCGTTCCGGCAAAAGATTCCTGACCCCTTCTTCCGCGGGCGCAGGGTCCTGCGCATAGGCGTCCAGAGCGGCCACGACGCGGTGGCAGAGGGCTTCGTCCGTCGCTGCGTCGGCCAGCCACTTGGCACACTGCGGGCAGCCAACCAAATGCCGCCGGATGTCAGCGGCTTGGCCTTCGTCGCAAGCCCCGCCCGCAAACGCGGCCAGTATCTCTTCGCTTGGACACCCGTCGTTCATGTCGCATCCTCACGTGTTACCCGGAGCGGAAAGCGCCAAATGTTGCCGTTCGCCCCTATGGACTGCGCCGCCAACGGCGGCGCTTTGGCGCGACGCCAATGGCAGGCGGCCCGCCGTGCTTCAAAGCGCTACGCGAAGCCAAAGCGGCGTCATCGCCGCCGCACTCCACACCGCTCCGCGTGAAGCCAAAGCGACGCCATCGCCGCCGCACTCCAAGGCGGGCGGGGGCCGCCCTACCACACCTCCTCCATCCGCGGCACCAGCTCGCGGATGCGTTTCAGAATCTTGTGCTTCGCCAGGAAGACCGCGTTGGGCGTCATGCCGAGCCGCGCAGCGACCTCGCCGGCCGACAGGCCTTTCCAGGCAAACAGCTCGAAGGCCTCGACCGTCTTGGGCTCGAAGGCGCCGCGGATCTCGCGCAGACACTGGTGCAGAACGGCCTGTTGCCACTCCTCTTCCCAAAGTTGGACCTGGGGATCGTCGTCGGGGATTCGTTCCAGCGGACCGGTCCCGTCGGTCGGGGAGGGAAGCTGGACTTCACGGCCGAGGCGGCGGCGGACCCACTCGATCTGGCGGCGGGCGATGCCGAAGAGCCAGTCGTGGAGGCGACCCTTGTCGCGGTCGTACTGTCCGGCCTGATAGGCGCGGGCGAACGCCAGAAGGGTCTCCTGTGCGGCGTCCTCGGCGTCAGCCGGGCCCAGCCCGAGCCGCCGGGCAAAGCGCCAGACCAGGGGGTAATAGCGTTCGGTGAAATTCTGCCAGGCGGTGCGGTTCTCCGAGCACCGCAGGGCCTGGAGCAAGGCCGTGCTCGTGACGGTAGCAGAGCCGACGGTTTGCGGCGCTTCCTTCACGGTTTCGCCCCTCCGCCCCAGCCAACGGTTGCTCCAGGACCGACGGAAACAAGCCCACTTCCCGAGCGGGAGTTCCGGTTTCGCGGGGACATTCTATTATGACCGGTCGGCCGGTCGGATTCAACGAACCTGACCCCGTCTTGTTCACGGTCGCACGAGGTGCTCGCGGATGGCGTACCGGGCCAATTCGACCCGATCGTGGATATCGAGTTTCTTCATGAGGTTGACTTTGTGCTTGTCCACCGTCTTGTAGCTGACGTGCAGGGTCTGGCCGGCCTCCTTGAGGCTGTAGCCTTGCCCGAGCAGCACGAGCAGCTCGCGCTCGCGCAGGGTCAGGGTGTTCAGGCGGGTCGCCGGATACTCGCCGACGCGCAATTGACCATCGTCGGTGAGCATGCGATCCAGCACTTCCTGGGCGTAATTCAGCCGGCCGCCCATCACGTCGCGGATGGCCGCCCGCAACTCGCTGAACCCCTCCTCCTTCACGGCGTAGCCCCAGGCGTGGGCTTGGATCACCTGACTGATCTGCTCATCACTGTTGTGGCCGCTCAGAACGATGACCTTGGTGTCGGGCAGTTGTTCATGGATGCGGCGCATGCTGTCGAAACAGCTCACGCCCGGCATGTCGATGTCCATCAGGACGACGTCCGGTCGATGTCGCAGGGTTTGGGAGAGTCCTTCCTCCGCGTCGGCCGCTTCCCCCACGACCAGGAAATCGGCTTCCGCCTCCAGTTGCAGGCGCAGGCCCTCGCGATAGAGCTTGTGATCGTCAACGATGAGCAGACGCGTGCGGTCGTCGCGCCTCGCCGTGCCCGCATCGGTATCCATGAGAACCTCCGCCGTCTTCTGACGGAGCGAACCTGGCTACCTGCTCTCACCGAAGTTAAATGCGCTAATTCATCCCAAGCCAGCAGTTTACACGAGCTTCCCAATAAATCAACAAGATTCCCGGCCAGTTGGGAGAACCAGGTCTGGCAAGTAACGTTGGCGACAAGGGAGGGCGAGCCTCCCGGCGAGCCGAGGAGCACGGCTCGGCAGGAGCCTCGCCCTCCCCATCCGCCAAAACCTCTTGCCACGCCCGGGACAACTCGTGCTGAGTTGGAGGGGTTTCCTTTCCGTAGGGTTCGCGTGGCGAGGGTAGGCAGATTTAAGCTATTTAGTAATAATAGGTTCCGTGCGTTCACCGTCTTGCCGACAAGGACGGACCTGGCATTCCCGTTCGTGTGACGGAAGAAGTCGCGCCCCACTTTAAGGGCGTGAAACTCGCGGAGGAAACATATTCCTGGGGTGTGTGCGGCCGCTGGCGTCGCCTTGACACGTCACCGCCGGCCTGCGGACAATCCTTTCAGTATGGCCCGAAAGCCCGGCAAGAAACTCCCCTCTGAAAAAGGTCATCGGATCCGCGTGGACCTGCGGCGGAACCGCAGCAAGCCGGGCGCTAAAAAGGACTGGACCCGTCAGGCCCTGGAACACGGGCTGGAGGAGATGGACAGCCGGGGCAGTGAATCGGTCACGGCCAAAGGTGACTTGTCGCGCCGGCGGACCGTCGTCGTGCGCGTCAGCGATGACGACCCGGCCCGCTTCAATGGGACCGTGGTGACCATGCGCGGGCTCTTCGCCGAGGTGGACGACGGGGTACGCCTCTGGTCTTGCACCGTCCGCCGCATGTTGCGCAGCCGCCGGATCGCCGAACGCCATCCCGTCACCGTCGGCGACCGGGTCCATTTCGAGATCGTGACCAGCCGAGAAGGTCGCCAGACCGAGGGCGTCATCGAAGAAGTCATGCCCCGTCGCTCGGAACTCAAACGGGTGGCCGGCCGGCGCACGCACACCATCGCCGCCAACGTGGACCAGGTGATCATCGTCAGTTCCGCGGACCTGCCGCCTCCCAAACCGCACCTGATTGACCGCTACATGGTGTCGGCCTTGGCGGGGGGCATGACGCCGGTCGTCTGTATGAACAAGATCGACCTCGATGGGGATGGGTTCGCCGCCGCCATCCTGAAACGTTATGCCGCGTTGGGTTATCGCACCTTGAAAACCAGTGCGCTGTCCGCCGTCGGTCTGGAGGAGTTGGGCGACGTCATACGGGGCAAGGCGTCCGTGATCGCCGGCCAAAGCGGCGTGGGCAAAAGCGCGTTGCTCAACGCGCTTCAGCCCGGTTTAGCGCTGCGCGTCGGCGAGGTCAGCGCGGAAACCTCAAAGGGTCGCCACACCACCACCACCGCCCAGTTGCTCAAGTTGGAGATCGGCGGCTACGTGGTGGACACGCCCGGCATCCGCTCCTTTGATATCGACGCCGTGGCCCGCGCCGAAATCGAAGCCCACTTCGTGGAGTTCGTGGAGCTGGTCCCGCACTGCAAGTTCCCGGACTGCACCCACATTCACGAAAGCGACTGTGCTGTTAAGGCGGCGCTAGAAAAAGGCGCCGTGCATCCCGAGCGTTACGAAAGCTACGTGCGCCTGTTCACCGAATCGAACAGCCGCGGCTACCCCGCCCGCTGAGCCACCTCACGACTTTACCAGCAGGGCCCGGTGGTCGGACCAAGAAACGGCCGTCTGTTGCGCGAGGTACCCGCCGATCCGGACGCACAACTCAAAAAGCTGCGTCAACTGATAGAACACCTCGTCGAGGTATTCCCCATCCGCGTGCACCCACAAGCGCACCAGTTTGCCGCCGCAGAAGTAGGCCGTGAGATGACCGAAGTGAACCTTCAGGCATCGCTCGGGCAACGCCGGCTCGAGCGCGTAATAGTAACGCAGCCCATTCTCCCTGGCCCACGCCATGATGGCGCTATCGTCCGGCTCGTCCGGCGTCGGCCCATTTTGCTCGTGGAGGCGCTGCACGGTTCGACCCTCCGCACTCCTTTGCGACGGTGACCCGACGGCATGCCACGCCCGCCGCGCGCTGAGAAACAGCGCATCGAGGAGGCATCCTTTCCTCCTCGATGCGGCTCGTTCGTGACGGGGCACACCTCGTCTGTCGCAGTCCCGCCAGTCAGTACGAGCCAAGGCGCGGTTGTGTGGAAAACAGATGCGCCGACTTCCGTGTCGGCACACAGGGAAAGCCGATCCTCGAGGCGACGGTCGTGGGCTACCGGTGAGGCTTGGGGGGTGTTGCGGCGTTGCTCTCGCATCTCGTTCCCTTCGCCCATTCTACCGAGACACCGGACTCCGCATCCGAAGGTGGCCTCACACTCGGTAAGCTTACATCAGATTATCGGGCGAGCCATTGGGAATCTTCCCTATCTTACCATAAAGTGAATTTGCAATCGTCCCGAGGAAGCATGAATACCATATATGTATGATCATTTGCGATACGTTACACAACATGTTGGATAAATCGGGATAATGCCCTATTTGACATTCTCGAGGGTTCCCTACCCCCACCCTTGATCCGAGCGTCAAGGATCGACGTGCGCGGGGACGGAAGTCCTGGGCACGAGCGCAGCGCTCTGTTGCGTTGACACCGCAGGCGACCCGTTCTTAGAATAATCCCGCATCGAAAGTCCGTAGCCGGCTGTCGCGCGGGGCAGCGCCAGCCGTTGCGAACGTTGCGGAGTAGGCAAACGTGGCGGTCACGACACTCGCCGCATTGGCGCGACATCTTGAAACACAAGGACTTACGAGCGATATCGTCGGCGACGCACAGACCGTGGTCCAGCGGGTCAACACGCTCGAAGACGCCGTGGAGGGGGAAATCAGCTTCCTCACCAACCCCAAATACCGCCAGGCCGCCCTCGAGTCCAAAGCATCCGCCCTCATCGTCGGTCAGGACGAGAACCTCGCCTTCAACATCCCCGTGCTGAAGTGCAAAGACCCTTACGCGGCCCTGACCCTGGCCACCGTACACATCCACGGCTATCGTCGCCATCCGCAATGGGGGATCAGCCCGCGGGCGATCATTGCTCCCAGCGCGCGCATCGGAACGGGGGCTTCGATTGCCGCCGGAGCCACCGTCGACGAAGACGTGGTCATCGGTCGCAACGTAGTCATTTATCCGGGGACCTACGTCGCCCGCAACGTCACCCTCGGAGACGACGTGGTGCTGTACCCCAACGTCACCATTTACGACGATTGCGCGCTGGGCGACCGCGTCACCGTCCACGCCGGAACGGTCATCGGAGAGGACGGGCTGGGATATGCGCCGGTAGGTCGGAAGTGGCTCAAAATCCCGCAAGTCGGACGAGTGGTCCTCGCCGCCGACGTGGAAATCGGCGCCAACTGCACCATTGATCGCGCCACCGTCGGGACCACGCGCATCGGAGCGGGAAGCAAACTCAGCAACCTCATTGCCATCGGGCACGGTACCAAGATCGGCGAGGACTGCCTCTTCGTAGCCCAAGTGGGTATCGCCGGCTCGGCGACCATCGGCAAGCACGTGACCATCGCGGGGCAGGCCGGCATCGTCGGGCACATTCAGATCGGCGATGACGTCCAGATCGGTGCCCAGGCCGGCGTCACCGAGTCGATCGAGGCGGGCATCAAGGTGCTGGGGGCTCCGGCGGTGCCCCTCAATGAAGCCAAACGCCAGGTTCTGCTGGTCAAGCGTCTCCCGGAGATGAAGGATCGGCTGAAGGCGCTGGAGGAGGAGGTGCAAGCGTTACGCCGATTGATCCAGGGGAGAGAGGGGACGCCCGCGAGCGAGCCGCGCGGATGATCTCCCCCGACACGACCGGTGGCGGAGCGGTCTCCACGGTGGCCGTGATCGCCGGCGGCGGCGCGTTTCCCTTCATGGTGGCGCGCGGGGCCCGGCGCGGCGGTTGCCGGGTGGTGGTGCTGGGGATTCGCGGTTTGGCGGACCCGGACTTGCGCCACGAAGCCGATCTGTTTGAGTGGGTCGCCATCGCGCGCTTGGGCGCGATGGTCCGCCGGCTGACGCAGTTGAACGTGAAGCGCTGCATTCTGGCGGGGTCGGTCAAGAAGACCGACATGTACGGGCGCTTCCGCATTCTGCGCCACCTGCCGGATTGGACCACCATGCGGCTGTGGTTTTTCAAAGTGGCCGACAAGCGTACCGACACCCTGCTCCGCACCGTCGCGGACTACATGGCCTCCAAAGGCATCACCTTGGAGAGTTGCGTGCAGTATTGCCCGGAGGACTTGGCCCCGGAAGGCGTGCTCACCGACCTGCAACCCACCGCGGCCCAGGTCCGGGACATGGAGTTCGGCTGGTCCATCGCCAAGGAAATGGGTCGGCTGGACATCGGCCAATCCGTCGCCGTGAAGGAACAGGAGGTGATCGCGGTCGAGGCGATCGAGGGGACCGACCGCATGATCGAGCGTGCCGGGCAGTTGTGTGCCCACGGCGGATGGACCCACGTGAAGGTCGCCAAGCCGGATCAGGACATGCGCTTCGATGTCCCCACCATCGGTCCGGCGACGATCGAGAACTTGCACCGCCACGGGGCCAAGATGCTGGTGGTCGAGGCGGGAAGGACCCTGATGGTCGAGCGCGAGAAGATGCTGACGGCCGCCCGTCAATACGGCATCGTGGTCATCGGCCGCCGCGATCCGGAGGTGGTCGGCGGGGCATCTCCCGAGGCCGCGTGAGACCGGACTACGCCGAGGCGGGATTCAACCCGACGGGTGGCCCACCTCCTCTGGAGGTGGGGAAGTGATTAAGGGGGCCTTTTCGCCAATCGCTCCCCCAGGTCCAAAGGACCTGGGCCACCCACCGTCCGCCCCAGCCTGAATGATTGGGTGAAATTGACGGAGAAGGGCCTTGACACGCCGGCGTCACCGGCGGTACGATGCCGATGGAAGGGGAATATCTTCTCTTCTCTTCTCTTCTCTTCTCTTCTCTTCTCTTCTCTTCTCTTCTCTTCTCTTCTCTTCTCTTCTCTTCTCTTCTCTTCTCTTCTCTTCGGAGGCGCCCGATGGCACGG